>NZ_LNDD01000001.1:300000-438062 GCF_002865985.1 Thermotoga sp. SG1 | reverse complement strand
ACGTACGTCACTATCGTTCCAAAGGTCGCTTTCCTTCCTTCTGAAAGTAGTTCGCTCAGGTATCCTGTCGAGAAGATGTAAAAGTCGTATCCAGGTACTTTTGCCCAAACTGTGTATTTCTTCTCTCCGTCGTATTCGTACTCTACGTACCTTTCTCCTCCACTCTTTGCTTCATTGAACGCTTTCTCGAATTCCCCAAGTTCTTTCACGTCTTTCATGAAGTTTCCCATGTCTTTGTGAATCAGTACTTTCCCATCCCCCAACACGAGTATGCCGTAGCCGCTTTTGCTCGCTTTCCCCTCTTCTACTATAGTGCGCCAAAGAGTGGAATCTTCTGCAAGGGAAACACCTAAAGCAATCAATCCTGATGGCTCTGTTCCAAAAGTGGTAATACCTTCCATGAAGAGTAAAATCGGGCTTTCACCGATCTTCTCTGCCAAAACAAGTGATGTCTGGTTAGCCTCTTTCAAGAGTTTGAGATATTTCTCGTATTCTGAATAGTTCTTTTCTTCTACCTTTTCAGGCAAGACAAGATAAGCAGATTCGCTCATTTCATCGAGAACAAGGCCCAAAGAAGCTGTATCAGTAGCCCCCTGAAGAACAGATTGAAGGTTTGACGCAATCGTATAACCGCCTATGAGGGAACTGCCAAGGAGAGTCCTCAAGCTCTTTTGAACCTCGTTCAACTTTTGAGAGATATATTTTGAAAGAGATACCACGGACTTCTCCATGTACTCTCTTGCGTTGTTCACAAGAAGGTTCGATGTGTTTTTTTGAATCAAAATGGCACTCAAAACAAAGGACAGGAGAACAACGATCATTACGAAGATGATTCTTACTCTTATGTTCACTCTCAATCTCCCCTTTTTGATTCAGTTTAAAAGCCCCGGCGTTACCGCCGGGGGGAAATCATTGAGGAGTCACTGAAACGTCGTCAAAGTAAATCGTGGTTGGAGCTTCTTTTCCAAGTTCGAAACTGATCTGAACGACTTCATCTGCGTCACTTGGATGTGTATAGGTGAAGGTAAAAGTCTGCCATTCCGTTGTGAGATTGACCGTCTGCGCAAAGTAGTTGATCCATGGATCGTGATTCTGTAGGATCTTCACGTTTATCGGTCTTGGTGTGTCTGCCTTCGCTTTGAAAGAGATGGTGTAGGTCTTTCCTCTATAGAGTCCTATCCACTGGTTGAACTGTATGTGCCAGGTATCTGTTCCAGAGTCAGCTATTGTGATGTACGCATAGCCGTTTGTGACACCATAGTCGGAAACTCTGGCACCACTGATCCCGTAATCGCCAGCCTGCCATATGAACCATTCGTCCGGATTGTTGGCCTGATCGTTCACTATCGGCTCATCGAACGTGCCGTTGTTTATCTGCTCGTATGTCACTTCAGGACCTGTTTGCTCTTGAGCCTGCTCGTACTCACAATCGTCCACTTCTCCTGTGATCGTTTCTGGATTCACATCTTCGTAGACCCTAATGTAATCGATGTACATTCTCTGTGGGAACTGTGTGGTCTCATCTGGATAGCCCGGCCAGTAACCTCCTACCGCAACGTTCAGTATGAGGAAGAACGGATGATCGAAGACCCATTCGAGTCCGAGTTCAGCAAGTTCGTCCTTGCTGAGAACATGATACAGTTGACCATCTACGTACCATTCCACTTCATCTTCATCCCATTCAATGGAAAAAACATGGAAATCATCGGAGAAATCCGGTACCCCTTCTGGAAGATGATAAGCAACACCTATACTCGCACCACCAGAATATCCAGGCCCGTGCGCTGTTCCATAAACGGTTCTGGTATCATGCCCCAACATTTCCATGATGTCTATCTCACCACAGGTGGGCCATCCAACTTCACTGATGTTGTTTCCAAGCATCCAGAGGGCTGGCCAGATACCTTGTCCTTTTGGAAGTTTTGCCCTTATCTCGATCTTTCCGTACTTTATTTCGAATTTCCCTTCGGTGGTCATCCTTGCAGATGTGTAATCGTAGGTTCCGTATTCATCGGATACTTGCTCTTTTCTTGCCTCGATCACAAGACAGCCGTTTTCGATGAACGCGTTTTTGTCTGTGTAATATTCGAGCTCACCATTCCCCCACCCAGGGATTCCTTTTGCATGACCGTTTCCTATTTCAAAGTTCCACACGTTCGGATCGATGCCTCCAACATCGAATTCCTGACTCCAGACAAGTTGCCAGTCTTCCACTTTGTCTTCATCCTCCTCGGTGTAGATCTCGTTCTCCTCACCACTGACTTCGAGTACCCCCACGTCTTCCATCACCACATCGTCTATCCAGACTGTACCTGTCGATCTTCCAAGCTGAAACTCAAAACGAGCGTTTTCGTCTGTTTCCTGCCTCATGACAAACTCGAACTCGTATGTCTGCCAATCCGTTCCCAGTTCAATAACTATTCCACCTGACTCGTCTGTACCAGGATTGTAAGCTGCCCAACCCCTTTCTGCCGTTCCTCCTATTTTCACCCCTATGTTTCTTTGAATGGACGATTTTGCCTTGAAAGAAACTCTGTACTTGTGGAGTTTTTCAACACGTATAGGGGCCTGAATAACTTGAACAGACCAGGTGTGGTCTCCTCCGTTTGCTACTTCAACCACGAGAACACCATTTTCTACTCGCACAGTTCCTTCTCCATTTGAATTTGTGAAGAATATCCAGTTACCTCGGGTGTTTATGGTACCATCCGGAGCAGGTGCTTCAATGTCAACACCGGCGATGAAAACTGGTTCATCGAAGGAAGAGTTTCTCAAGAGGTTTTGAGCGAAAATGAAAACGGGGAAAATCAAGAAAACCAGGATGAATTTACGCATCTTACTCCCCCCTCTTCATGGTTCAAATATCTTCTCTTCCTCCACCAAGAAAGTTCCCTTCAACCTTATGTCCCTCGAAGACGCACCGACTCTGACTTCGTACTCTCCCGCCTCAACAACCCATTCTTTCCCATCGAAACTTGCAAGATCTCTGACGGGTACTTCAAGCACTACTTCTTCAGATTCTCCAGGATTCAAAAGTCTGGTTTTGTGAAAAGCCTTGAGTTCCTGGAAGGGTTTATCTATTTTTCCTTTTGGTGCCTTGATGTAAACCTGCGAGATTTCCTTTCCCGCACGATCGCCAGTGTTTGCTATTCTGTATTGAACCCTGAGTGTTTCACCGTCGAACGAAACGTTCAAATCGCTGTACTCAAAGGTCGTGTAAGAAAGGCCGTAACCGAATTCGTACGCCGGTTCTACTCCAAAGGTGTCGTAGTATCTGTATCCTACGTAGATGTCCTCTTCGTAGATCACTTTCTGAGGATTGTCTTTTGGCTCTCCGGGAAAGGTCCAGGATGGTACGTCTGAGTAATCCTTTGGAAATGTTGTTGGAAGTTTTCCAGATGGGTTGATCCTACCGTTGAGAACGTCGGCAATGATTCTACCAGTTTCCTGTCCTGCCTGCCACACAAGAAGAATTCCATCTACCAAATCTCTCCAGCTAACAACTTCTATGGGACTTCCTATGTTGAGAAGGACAACTACTTTCTTGCCTTGCTCATGAAATTCCTTGGAGACAGTTTTTATGAGATCCATTTCATCATCGGAAAGGTAAAAGTCCCCTTTCACCGGTTTTCTGTCGTAGCCTTCACCGGAAATCCTGCTGATCACGATGACCGCCACGTCGTTCTTTTTCGCCAGTTTGTGTATTTCCTTCTCCGAAAGGAAGTTTTCCGGAAGTTTTGGTTTTATGATCGTTCCCCAGGAGTCTGTTCTTGGTTTGTACTCTTCTGTTTTTCTCATTCTTTCCACGTACTCTTCATAAGTTTTTGCGAGTTCTTCGTCGAAATCCAAACCCCTTTCTTTTATCCCTTCAAGAATGGAAATAGCGTACCTTGGATGAGTATCACCGCTTCCCGTTCCACCTTTTATCGTTTCGATCTGGCCTGTTCCAAAGAGGGCTATCTTCGAGTCTTCAGAAAGAGGCAGAGCCTCTTCGTTTTTCAAAAGGACAACACCTTCTGCACCTGCTTCATAGGCAACCTTTGCGTTTTTTTCAAGATCGGGCTTGTTGGAGTATCTGTATTTTTTGAAAGAAGGAGCGTTCACAAGGACCTTCAGGATGTTTCTCACGCATTCATCGAGAACTTCCTCGCTGAGTTTTCCTTCTCTCAAAGCTTCCATGATCTCTTCTATTTCGTCTCTTCGTTCTGTGTTCACCTGATAGGTCTTTCCAGGCATGATGAGGTCGTTGCCTGATTTGAGTTGTTCCACCGGGTTGTCTCCTGCGTACCAGTCGCTCATCACAAAACCATCAAATCCCCATTCTTCCCTGAGCACCTTTTTCAAGAGCCATTCGTTTTGAGAACAGTGCTTTCCATTGAGTTTGTTGTAAGCACTCATCACGCTCCAGGGTTTTGCCTTTTTCACAGCGATTTCGAACCCTCTAAGATATATCTCTCTGAGAGCACGCTCGGATACGATTGTATCCACAACCATTCTGTTTGTCTCCTGATTGTTCGCCACAAAGTGTTTTATACAAGCCCCAACCCCCTGCGACTGAACACCTTTCACAAAAGAAGAAGCCATTTCCCCAGAAAGAACGGGATCTTCTGAATAGTATTCAAAGTTCCTTCCACAAAGGGGATTTCTGTGTATATTCATCGCAGGAGCAAGGAGCACGTCCACACCGTACTCTCTCACCTCTTCCCCCATTGCCTTTCCCACTTCTTCGAGAAGCTCTTTATTCCAGGTAGAAGCGAGCATGATTTCAACGGGAAAAGCTGTTGTGTAGTATGTATTATCGTCGTTTTCCCTTGTGGGGTTTATTCTAAGACCAGCCGGACCATCTGCTAGAACAAAAGCGGGAATCCCAAGCCTTGGAACAGGATGTGTCTCTCCGGCAGCGCCCGCCACTCTAGAATGAGGATTTCCGAACAGTCCAGGAAGTCCTACCCCCACTACAAGCTTCACTTTTTCCTCCAGAGTGAGCTGAGACAAGAGTTCATTCACCTTTTCCATCTTCATCCCTCCTCTTTTTTTCCCTGACCGCTAGGAATACCAAAAAAGGTACTGTGAAAGCAAGGAGTCCAAAATCAAGATAGAACTCCACAGGTCTAAATCCACGCCAGAGGTAGTACACAAGAACGATAACTTCAAGAACGAGCGCCCAGGAAAAGAGTGTTATTACAGCCCGGGTGAACATCACAGGTCCTCCAGTTTCCTGTAGAGTTTCGGTATACTGCCCACGAGCACTTTCGTGTAATCATGAGAAGGTTCCAGCACCACTTTGTCTGGATGGCCTCTTTCCACGATTTCGCCGTCTTTCATAACGAATATGTTGTCAGAAACGTAGTAAGCAAGCCCAAGATCGTGGGTGATGAATATTATAGAAGTTCCCTGTTCCTCTCTGAGCTCTTCGAGAAGCTTTATGATACCCCCTCTGGAAGATGCGTCTATCATGGAAGTTGGTTCGTCTGCAACGATCAGAAGAGGCCTCAAGATCCAGCATCTTGCAATCATGATCCTCTGTTTCTGACCACCGGATATTTGATGGGGGTACTTACCTAGAACATCTTTGGGGTCTATTCCCACTCTGAAGAGAGATTCTTTTATGAGTTCAAGGGCTTCTTTTTTGTTGGAAGGCTTGTTCTCCAGAAGATTTATCGCTTGCCAGAGAGTTCTTTCGACCGGATAGAAAGGGTTGTAACTCGCGAATGGATCTTGAAACACAGCGTGAACCTTTCTTCTAAATTCAACGAGAGATTCCCTGTCTTTGAGATCCCTCCAGATGTCTTTTCCCTCGAACAGTATCTCTCCAGATGTGGGAGGAAGGAGTCTCAAGATCATCTTTGCGGTTGTCGTTTTTCCAGACCCACTCTCACCCACAAGGGACACTATTTCCTTTTCTTTTACCTCAAAAGAGACGTTTTTCACCGCTTCTACACGACGTTTTGAAAAGAATCCAAGAGAAAAGATCTTCGTAAGATTCTTTACCTCTAGTCTGCTCATACTCTCTCCTCCGTGTAAAGCCAGCATGCTACTTTACGTGAAGGTTCTATTTCCATCAAGGGTGGTTCCTTTTCTCTACATATATCCATCACATGCGGACATCTTGGATGAAATCTGCATCCCGAAGGTGGGTTTATAAGATTCGGCGGTGCTCCGGGAATAGTTGTGATTCCTCTCTTTTTAATCTCTGGCTCTGGTGTTAAAACGGAATTGAAGAGCCCCTGTGTGTAAGGGTGAAGCGGTTTCTCCAGTATAGACTCTACCGGAGAGAATTCCACTATCTTTCCAGCGTACATGATGATCATCCTGTCTGCGATCTGCCTTACAGTCGCTATATCGTGCGTGATGAATATTATACTTTTCACAATTCCTTGCCTTTTCATTTGCATCAGAACTTTCAGGAGGACTTTCTGATTGACAACATCCAGGGCAGAAGTTGGCTCATCTGCTATGAGAAGGCTTGGGTTCAGAATAGTTGCGATTGCGATCACAGCCCTTTGCCTCATTCCTCCACTGAGTTCAAACGGGTACCTTTTAAGCCACATGGGTTTCAATCCAACTTCCTCGAACCTTCGTTTTGTTCTCTCGAGAAGATCGTGCTCATCTATGCCGTGAGATTCGGCAAGATGTCTTACATACTTTTCCATTCTGATCGTTGGCATCAGTGCGTTCATTGCTGCTTGAGGAATGATCGTGATTTCCTTTCCCCAAAATCTCCTTTTCACTTCGTCTCTCGTCATCGAAGAAATTTCTTCGAATTTTCCATTCACTCGAAGGAAGATCTTTCCTTCAACAAGCGTCAAAGGTTTCACCATGTTCATGAAGATTACGTTTGAAAGAGTTGTCTTACCACAACCAGACTCTCCGACAACTCCTATGACCTCATCTTCCAGTATTTCAAAAGACACCCCATCTACGGCCTTGACAGAGGCTTTCTCCAATTTATAGTAAGCTCTCACATTCTCGGCTTTGAGAAGCACTTCTTTCATCTTCACTCCTCCCTCAAGCGTGGATTGAAGACCTCATCCATTGCTGTGCTGATCACAAGCAAAGAAGCGGTAACTGCCACAATGGCCAATCCCGGCGGTACGAACCACCACCAAAGCCCCCTCCTCACTGCTTCCATAAGAACTGCCCACTGAAGCATGATTCCAAGAGAAATTCCTTGGGTTGGACCAAGCCCGATCAAACTCAAGCCAGCTTCTCCCATGATTCCTCCGTTTATGAACAGAACAAACGACATGAAAGCGTACGTTGCTATGGTGGGTATGAGGTCCTCTATCACAAGTCTGAGATCAGAGTAGCCTGCCATTATGGAGAGGTAAACGTACTCCCTCGACATCACACTCATGAGCTGGGCTCTTATGGCCCTTGCAAACCATGGCCACTGGAAAAGTCCGAGAATAACAGCGACCATCTCCATACTTCGTACTTTCAGATAACTAGCTATGAGTATTGCTATAAGTATGGAAGGTGTTGTGAGCACGATATTTGTTATTGCCATCAATGCGTCATCCACTATCCCTCTTTTTACCGCTGAGAGACTACCTATGACCGTTCCTATTACGAGCGAGATGATGGCGGAAAGAAAACCAATGTAGAGAGATGATCGAATTCCATGGAACAGCTGTGCAAGGACATCTCTTCCGTACGTGTCTGTTCCAAGTGGATGCGCAGAGGATGGAGGTTGTTCGTAATCCCATGTCATCTCAGTGGGATCGACCTTGTAAAAAACCGGACCCAGTATTCCAAGAAACAGAAAGAACAGAAAAATGGAAAAGCCTATTATGAACTTTTTGTTCTTAAAAAGCGGTTTTACCATCGTCAAGAACATATCTCATGCCTCCTGTCCCAGTCTTATTCTTGGATCTATCAAAGCATAGACAAAATCGACTACAAAGTTAGCAAGGTAAATGGACGCTATCAGTATTACAAAAATCCCCTGTATCAATGGATAATCGAGTGTTGTTAACGCTCTAAACAATAGATACCCCGTTCCGGGGTAATTGAACACGATTTCAGTGATCAACGCTCCTCCCAAAACTCCTCCTAAGCTCAAAGCAAGTCCCGTGATCTGCGGAAGAAGTGAGTTCCTGAACACGTATCTGAAAATTCTTTTATCTTTCATCCCGATATACTCAGAAAACATCGCATAATCGCTTCCAAGTTCATAGATAACCATGAGTCTCATACCTATCGCCCAGCCACCCATTGCAGAAACAACGATGGACGCAAATGGCATGATGTAATGTTTCAAAACATCTATGAAAAACGCCCAACTGAGATTTGGTATTGTTCCTTGAGAATATGCTCCCTGAACAGGAAGCCATCCAAGTCTCACACCAAAGAAGAATATGAATATCATTCCAAGCCAGTAGTATGGAATCTGGGAAACAATGAGGGATGCTGTGAGTACCCCTTTATCTATCCAGGTATTTCTTCTGTAAGCCGCCAAAGCACCGAGACTGTTCCCCAAAATCCACGCAACAATTGTTGCTGGGAGGAGAAGAACAAGCGTCCATGGAATAACCGGTATGATAAGGTCGATCACTTTCCTCGGATAGAAAGTAATAGATGTTCCAAGATCTCCTCGAAGTGCCTTGGTTATGAATTCAAAGTATTGAACATACCAGGGCTTTCCGAGCCCAAACTCTTCCATTAGTGTTTTTTCAGCTGCCCTTATGGCTTCTGGATTTGCCTGAGCCACTCTTGATAAGTTGGAAAGAATCTGAGAGAGAGGGTTCCCAGGTATGGCTCTTGGAAGTATGAAAACGATTGTTGTTGCGACTATGTAAGTGATCAGGAGGAATATGAAACGCCTTAGAAGGTACTTGAACATAGACTTGGATCCCATTCAATTCTCACTCCCCGCTCGATTTTTGTGAAAACCCGGCCCCGAAGGGCCGGGGGAAGATCACATGGCTGCCTTTTGAAGGTCTTCGAAGATCTTTGCAGTGGGTATTTCTATTCCTCCCTCATCGACCGTTCCAAGCCAGGATGGAACAGGTTGTGGATCGCTCTTTTTGGAGATCACAAACAGAGTCGGCCAGGTGTCTGCGTGCCATGGAGATGGCCTGAACCAGACTGGATTGCTTTCGTTCGGCCAGTTGATCCAGTACTTAGTCGAGTACTCGTACCAGTGGGCCGTGTAGAATGCTGGCACGCTCGGCATGTCCCTGTAGATGATCTGCTGGATCTTGAAGTAAGCCTGTTTTCTCGTCTCAGGATCGAGGGTAGAAACTGCTGTGTCAAGAAGTTTCAGAACCTCATCATTATCGTACCTTTCCCAATCTCCAGCCCAGGTAACTTCTCCAACGGGAGCAGAAAGCCTCTTGTCGAGCACGAATCTGTAGATGTTGAATGGATGATCAAAGCTCGGTCCAACGCTCCAGGAAATGATGAGATCGAACGTTCCTTTGGTCATCCTGTCTGCCCAGACGGAGTAGTCCGGGAACTCTGTTTTCACATCGATACCGATGCTTCTCAGGTTCTTTGCTATCATTTCGCACATCATCATCCAGTCTGTCCATCCGTACGGAACAGAGATCGTGTAGGGGCCAAGCTTTGTTCCATCTGGTCCTACCCTCACACCGTCTGGTCCTTTCTTGTATCCTGCTTCGTCCAGGATCTTGCTTGCCATTTCGAGATTGAACGGTATTCTACCATCCTCTGTTTCGAAGGTCTTCCTTGCGAGGTCATAGTCTATGTATTGTTTGTACGGTTCAAACAGATCGATCACCATGGATGGATGAGCCTGGCTTCCATATCCGAAGTACGCTTTCTTGAGCATTTCGTTGTACGGAATGGCGTAAGCAATTGCTTTTCTCACAGCAGGATCACTGAGGCCCGGCTTGGTGTTGTTCACGTACACAAATCCGACACCGTCAGGAATGAAGTACGGTTCCTTGCTGTACCATGTTCCAACTGGAAGTCCTTTCTTTTCCCAGAGCTCCCACACGCTCGGAATGAAGAGACCGTTCCAGTCGATGTCTCCTCTTTCAAACGCAAGACTTGCACTCGGATTGTCTTTGTAGATGACGTGAGCGATATACTTCGGTCTTGGAAGTCCAAAGATATCTTTGCCCCACCAATTGTCAACTCTCTGGTAAACGACTATATTCGGATCATAATAGTAGAGTTTGTAGGGTCCGGAAACAACCTGCTCTTCGGGCTTGTCGTTGATCCAGTCTTTTATGTTCATCTGCGTTCTGACTCTTTCGTAGACATGCTTCGGCATCGGCTGGGCTCCAAGAGAGTAAGCAAGAAACTGGAAGTAGTTGAGATTTTCTTCTTTTGCCTTGAACTCAACTACTTTGGTGTCAACAGCTTTAACGTATTCAATGTAAGTGTCCCATCCTCCACCGGGTCCTATGCCGAGTTCTTTTGTCAATTCCAGCGCATAGACAAAATCTTCTGCTGTGATCGATACACCGTCACTCCATCTTGCTTCAGGCCTGATGTAGATTCTCAGTGTTTTGTCGTCCACAAATTCGTACTTTTCTGCGATAACGGGTATCCAGGCGTCTCTTCCGAGGTCGTACTGGAAAGCCGGAAGGTACATGAACTGATCAGTACCCCATGTGGACTGCGGTGCATAAAGGTTCCAGGTTGTGGCAGGCCCCCAGATAGCACCACCGACGTAAACGGTATCTTCGCGTGGCAGAGAGACTTGCGCCATCAAACTGGATAGAGCAACGAGGACCAGTAAAAATACCAGGAACTTCTTCATAAAAACACCTCCCTTAAGATAAAGTGAGTTAACCTACATTTTTCAAAAATTCCTCTATCACCAGTA
This sequence comes from Thermotoga sp. SG1, assembly GCF_002865985.1. Classification (NCBI taxonomy): domain Bacteria; kingdom Thermotogati; phylum Thermotogota; class Thermotogae; order Thermotogales; family Thermotogaceae; genus Thermotoga; species Thermotoga sp. SG1. The sequence continues at coordinate 427,261 of NZ_LNDD01000001.1, read as the reverse complement.
CATTTCCACCAACAAGAGATGGTGCTACTTCTTTGAAAATCGTATCTCTTATGAGAACGTCGGAAATCTCTTTATCTGCTATCTTTTCAATCTCTTTCTTTATAAAAGAACCAAACGTTTCCCACAGATCGTTTACAACCCCTCCAAGAACGATCACGCCCGGGTTCAAAAAGTAGATAACGTTTTTCAAAACAACTGCCACACAGCGAAGATAATCTTCCATGATCTTTCTCACGCGCTCTTCTCCGGAAAACCACAATCTTTTGATATGACGAAATTTCTCGTCGAGGAACTCACCTTGTAGATTCACCTTCTTTTCCACTTCAGCGACAAGCTTCGATATGGAGAGAAAATCTTCCACTTCTTTGTTACTGGAGATGTCCAGAACAACGTGCCCTATTTCACCAGCAGCGAAGTTCTTCCCCCTGACGATACTTCCATTCACCGAAATCGCACCGCCGATACCTTCACCAAAATAGAGAAAGAATGAAACACTGGAACTTTTTACATCCTGGGAAAAAAACTCCTCGGCAAGAAGAGAAAGATTTGAATCGTTCTCTACCAGCATTTCAAGATCCAATTCTTCAAACTCCTTTTGAAAATCAATATCCCGCCAGCCAATATTCGGTGCGTGGATCAAAGTTTTTTTCTCGGTATTCACAATTCCTGGAAGAGAGAAAACTACCTTTGAAATTTTTTCGTTTAAGGTGTGGCTTTTGAGTATATTCTCATAGGAAGTAAACACTCTCTGCTTGAATTCTTCGAAATCCTTTGGAGTTGGAAATCTTTCAACTATTCTCCAGGCACCATCTAAGAAACCAACCGCAACGAGGGTTTCAAGTACCTCTACGTTGTATATGACAGATGTGATGAATGATCTTGTTGGACCATAGGTTGTTGCTCTTCTACGTCGTCCTGTGGCCACTCCTTTTTCCTCTATTAAGTCTTCGTTCATCAACTCTTCGACAATTCTCCATATCGCACTCTGTGCAAGCCCCGTCTTTTTTGCGATCTCTACCCTGCTATGTGGACCGCTCTCTATGAGGTATCTCAAAACCATTTTTTTGTTTTCCTGTTTCATGGATCTGGGATTGAGCTTTTTGTGCAAGTCAAGTTTCCTCCTTTCATTCATCCCTTGACTGAACCGGCAAGTAGTCCTCTTATGAAATATTTGCCAAGGAAAATATAGACCTCTTCCGCGATTTTCTTGTTGTAAAACACAACATTTCCTCTGTGAACGTTAACTGGAATGGAGTATATTTCACCATTGTAACTGCACATCTCAAGGATACCTTTGGGGAATTTGTCTATGACACCCCATTCTTCGAGAAGGTCAGTTATGGGAGTCATGTATCCTGGTATAACGTATGTATCGATGAGTTCCATTCCCGCATGAACTTGGAAAGAGTCAGGAGGATTGCCACCAAGCATTCTGGTCTTCAACACTGCCTTGGCATTTGTCCCGGCCCCACCCGCAACGGTTGCGTTTATAACCTCAACATCTGGGTAGTACTTGTTGAAAACTTTTATGAGCGCTTCCAATGCTTCAGCTTCTCCCCCGGCTGTCCACCAACTGAAAATTTCAAGTTGTGATGCTGTTACAACTGCTGAAAGAAGAACTACCATCAAAAGTAAACCCACAAAGCGCTTCATGAAAAACACCTCTCCGTATAGAACTATCTTCCTCAGAAAGAAATTATAGTGCTAAGTATCAGAAAATACAAACACAATTAATGACCATTTTGAGTATTTATAGGAAAATACGGAGAATTATTTGGAATTATCATTTGAATTCTCATGTTTTCTTTGAGTTACAACTGACTTCATCTCCGGAAGATCATTCAACGAATGATATCATTGATTTGAAACAAAGGAGGGGTAATTATGAAGATTACTCTTATCACAAAGGTCTTCCCCGAAGGTGAGAAAGTCTATGCCGTTGTAATCGAATATCCTGTCGAGATCGATGGGTGGAAGCTCTCAGTGGATCAGTTCTCGGTGAAGGTAAAAACGGGTGATACGTACTCTTCAAGAACGATCACAAAGGTGTACGCAAACAACACCGGTGATATTTCATTCAGCATCTTCAGCAATCGAGGAAAGTTTGTGATCCTGGAACTCTCACCCGAGGATCCAAATGCAGGTACTCTGGTGCCCACAGAAACATTTCTCAACACTCGTGTGAAACTGAACCACATCGTTTCACAACTTGTTCCTATTGTGGATGTGAACGGAAACGAAGTGGAACCATTTACGGCAGAGCAGACAGGAGAAAAACACCTTATCATCGACGACTTTCTTTCTTTCACCTTCAAAGATCCAGAAACAGCAATTGAAATACCCTACAGACTCTTTGTTCCAGAGGCAAAATCAGACAAGAAATACCCCCTAGTGGTCTTCCTGCACGGAGCAGGTGAGAGAGGAACTGACAACTACTTGCAACTTGCTGGAAATCGTGGTGCCATTGTCTGGGCACAACCGAGGTACCAGGTGATACATCCAAGCTTTGTTCTTGCTCCACAGTGTCCACCAAACAGCAGCTGGTCCACCTTGTTCACCGATAGGGCAAATCCGTTCAACCCGGAAAAGCCCCTTCTTGCTGTCATAAAAATCATCAAAAAACTTCTTGAGGAATACAACATAGATGAAAATCGAATTTACATCGCGGGTCTTTCCATGGGAGGATACGGTACCTGGAGTGCCATCATGAACTTCCCTGACCTTCTCGCAGCCGCAATACCAATATGTGGCGGGGGAGATATCGGCAAGGTTGAGAAGATAAAAGACATTCCCGTCTGGGTGTTTCATGCGGAAGATGACCCTATTGTACCGGTAGAAAATTCACGCACACTGGTAAAAAAGCTTTCAGAGATAGGTGGAAACGTTAGATACACCGAATACGAAAAAGGATTCATGGAATCTCACGGCTGGGATCCCCACTGGTCATGGGCACCAACTTATGAAAATCAACAGGTCATAGAGTGGTTGTTTGAGCAAAGTAGATAGTTGTGGTAGAATTTAAATGGAAATACAATACCAAGAGAGCCCATCCGGGCTCTCTTTTTGATTCCTGAAGAAGGAGGTATAAACATGCCGGCAAAGGTGTACTTCACCGACATGACGACAAACCCGAACATGAACATGCTTCAAAAGTTAGAACTTCTTTTGAAGAAAGTGGAACTGGAGAAAATTATTGAAAAAGGAAAGTTTGTGGCTGTGAAGTTGCACTTCGGTGAGTATGGAAACCTTGCCTTCATCAGACCTCAGTACGTGAAAGTGATCGTCGATCAGATTAAAAAACACGGGGGCAAACCCTTCCTCACCGATGCGAACACACTCTATACCGGCCACAGATCGAACGCCGTTGATCACCTGATAAACGCTTATTTGAACGGTTTCACATACGAAGTAACGGGAGCTCCTGTTATCATCGCGGACGGTTTGAGAGGAACCGATGAGGTGAAGGTTCGAATCGATGGGAAATATGTGAAAGAAGCAAAAATAGGAGCTGCGATCGCTCTGGCTGATGTGATAGTCGCGGTGACACACTTCAAAGGACATGAGGCAACCGGGTTTGGAGGCACGATAAAGAACGTCGGAATGGGAAGCGCTTCAAGGGCAGGAAAGATGGAACAGCACTCCGATTCGAAACCGTACGTTGTGGAAGAAAAGTGCGTTGCCTGTGGAACGTGTGCGAGATTCTGTCCGGTTGGTGCCATCACCGTTACAAACGTTGCAAGGATAGACTACGATAAGTGTATCGGGTGTGGTCAGTGTATAGCCATGTGTTCTTACGGTGCCATGTCGCCGAGGTGGGACAGTTCAACGGACTCTCTCAGCAAAAAGATGGCCGAATATGCAAAGGCTGTTTTGAAAGACAAGAAGGCAATCTTCATTTCCTTCATCATGAACATCTCTCCGGACTGTGACTGCTGGAACATGAACAAGCCTCCTGTAGCACCAGACATCGGTATCGCGGTGAGCACGGACCCTGTTGCCCTGGACCAAGCATGTATGGATCTTGTGCTCCAAAAGACAGGGAAAGATCCTTTCCTCGAGGTCCATCCGAACGTCACCTGGAAAACCCAGCTCGAATACGCAGAAGAAATAGGTCTTGGAACAAGAGAGTACGAATTGGTTAAAGTGGCTTGTAATTTGAAATAAAAAGTGGTTTAATAGTGTTGTCAACTCACATGAGGAGGTTTTACTGTGCGAAAATTTCTTTTGATCAGTATGGTTTTTCTGACGGCTTTTGTATTTTCCCAGGAAGGATGGGTTACGGAAAGTTTCGGTCCGATCACGTGGCAGCAGCCATCGGACTGGCAGAAGACTCCTTCGCTGGGTTTGAACTCAGAAGGTGTATTCAAAGGAACCAGTGACGGTCAGACTCTCACACAGGGTGTTGGTGTGTTTTTCATCTACGACGTCGGTGTTGAAGAGTCTTTGATTTCGGGTCTTTCTCAGGATGCGTCCCTTGTCGATCAGAAAGAAGTCTCTTGGAACGATTTCAAAGGTCGTTATTACAGGTTTGAAGGAACAAATCTTGTCTTCGATGTCAGGGTGTTTCCAATGGGAATGAAGGATCTCGCCATCTGGAGTTTCATGGCTGGAAATCCTCCAGAAGAAGATCTACAGAGCCTGGAAAGGATTCTTTCTTCCGTTAATGTGAGCGAACACGTCAGTTTCAGCAACTGGAAATCATCAAACGATACCCTCGAGATTTTCCAGAGTAGAAACCACATTGAAGGATTCCTCGGAGAAAGAGTGATAGAAGGGATCATGATCGAAAACAACATCTTCGGCTGGTGGAAGAAGGTGGATTCATTAGGAACGTTGGGGCCTTCAAATTTCTGGGACGGTGTCTTCAGTGGTAGAGTTGAAAATGGCAAGCTGAATCTTTTGTTCTCCGATGTGGAAGACCCGTTTTCCATAACGGATGGTACTTCCGTTGTTTTTGAAAACACTTCTGGCGAAATAAAGCACTTTCCCGAAGAGACTGTCTCCCTCATCGAATCTCTTTTCTGTAGAAGCGTCTACGAAAACACTCCCTTCGCCACCGACGACACGTTCACCCTCTTTGACAAAAGAATCGTCATGTGGAGCAACGCAGATCCCTTTGAAAATTCCCACATATTCAAGTGGGAATGGTACGATCCCAGTGGAAGTCTGAGAGAAACCGTTTACTACATAGTTGCTCCGGCAGTTGAAACAGGGTACGATTACTACGACAGCGTGTGGGGCTGGATACCAGCAGATAGTCTTGGTGAAAACGACCTTGGAAACTGGAAAGTGATGCTCTACATCGATGGTGAAAAAACGGCAGAAGGGTCTTTCAAACTCTCCAGGGATATTTCGATGAAAACCATCGAAACGGATACCTTCAGAGTGGATGTACCAAGTTACACCTACTACGAACTCTCCGAAGGTATTCACTATTTCATATTCGACATCGCTAACTTGACTTTCGCGGAAATCCACTATGAAACCGAACCCCTCGAGAATGGAGGAACCCTCAAAACATCAAATTACGAGGTCAACTTCATAGAAAGCTCCATGCCCGATTACGAAACGGGAAGGAACTTTCTTTTCTGGATTGTACAGTTTCCAGAGAAAGAAGGGCAGTATCTCTACATGAGTTTTTATGCCCCTGAAGAAGATTTCAAGAGACTGGAGAGTGTGTTTGAGAGTATTCTAAACAGTCTGGAACTGAAATGAAGATCCTGATCACCGGAAGGCCAGGTGTTGGAAAGACCACACTCATCAAAAAGATCTCACGCCTCCTGCAGAACGCAGGAGGCTTCTACACTGAAGAGATGAGAGAGAAGGGAAAAAGGATTGGCTTCAAAATAGTCACCCTCGATGGAAGAGAGGGAATCCTTGCAAAGGTGGGATTTCCCTCTCAGCACCGGGTAGGAAAGTACGGAGTGAACCTGAAAGATCTGGAAGAACTGGGAGTCGATTCGGTGGAAAGGGCGCTTGAAGAAAAGAGTGTTGTAATCATAGACGAGATAGGTAAAATGGAACTTCTCTCCGAAAGATTCAAAAGGGTTGTTGAGAAGGCTTTCAACAGCGAAAAAGATCTCGTTGCAACGATTAAAAAATCAAGCGATCCGTTTGTGGAAAAGATCAAAAGCAAAGAAGATGTTATCATCTTTGAGTTGAACGAAAAAAACAGAGACCTTCTCCCCAAGAGAATACTGGACATGTTAAAATTTAATCGAGGTGTCGGAGAATGATAAAGGTCCTCTTCAATTTACTCAAGACCATACCACCCCTGGGAAAACATGCTTTTCAGGTTGCCTTTCTTGCCTTTCAAATCGCCGAAAAACTGAATCTGAACGCCTCAACTGCTCTCCTCTCTGGCTTGCTTCACGATCTTGGTCTGATCCTCCCATACGATGGTGAAAAGACCATTTTGGACGATATGGACAGCACTTTCATCATTGTGAAGGACACCCCCGGAAAACCTCTGCATCTTCACTCCATACTGGGCAGTTTCATAACGGACTATGTGGAAAAACTCAAGCCTCTGTCTCCTATCGTTTTGAAGCACCACTTTCCTGCGTTTTATCTGGATCCATCTAAGGAGGAGGATATACTTGCAAATGTAATTTTTATATCAGATCAGGTCTCAAGATACGTGATGATCAACCACGATACCGAACCAAAAGAGATACTGGTTCCTCTTGAAGAAATGAAGAGTTTTTTCTTCCCGGAAGTTTTTGAAGCCTGCCGCGAAACCCTTCTGAAAGAATTCACCCAGTGGCAACTTGAGTACATCCTCACCGAATCCATGGTTGATTTCCTTCAAGAATACGTGACGAACTGTCCGGAATGCACTGCGGAAGATATGACTCAGTTTGGAAAGATCGTTTCTTTCATAATAGATGCCAAGAGCGAGTTCACCAGCGAGCACACGTGGAGGGTTGCAAACATCGCAAGGGAAATGGGAAAAGCAGCCGGAAAAGATGCCGAAAGCCTCTTCAGAGCGGGGCTGTACCATGACATAGGAAAAATCAGTGTGAACTACAGGATTCTGGAAAAACCAACGAAACTGGATGAGGAAGAGTTTCAGGTGATGAGAAAACACGTGTACTTTTCCTATCTCATACTTCTTCCTGTGAACAAGAAAGAATGGTTTCTGCCCGCTGTAAGACACCACGAAAGGATCGATGGTTCTGGATATCCCTTCAAATTGAAAGGAGAAGAGATGAGTCTTGATGACAAAATCTTACAGGTGGCAGACGTGTTCAGTGCTCTCATGGAAAAACGGCCCTATCGTCCCGCAATGGATGTAGAAGAAGCCATGGGCATCATCCGAGACGAAGTGAAAGAGGGAAAACTGGACAAAGAAGCCTTTGAAATCCTTATATCAACAGTGAAAGATCTGAATTTTGAAGACATGGAAATTGGAAAAAAGCTGAGGCAAGAGATAAGGTCTTTTCTGGACAGAGTCGTTGAAAGGTTTGGAGACTACGTTCTCTAGCAGGGGTGAAAAACATGATTCTAGTGAAAAAATTCTCTTTTGAAGCGGCTCACAACCTGACCAGATATCATGGAAAGTGTGAAAGACTCCACGGTCACACCTACAAACTCATTGTAAAAGTTGAAGGTCCACTGAACGAAGAAGACATGGTTATCGATTTTGCAGAACTGAAAAGAATTGTCGAAGAAAGTGTGTTGTCAAAAATGGATCATGCCTATCTCAACGAGATGTTCGAACAACCCACCACTGAAAGAGTGGCGATATGGATTTGGCAGGAACTTTCAAAGGCTTTTGAAAAAACTAGTATCAGATTACACGAAATAGAACTTTGGGAAACGGAGACAAGCGGTGTTGTGTACAGGGGTGAAGAAGTTTGAAAGACGTTCAGAACGAAAAGGATCCGAGAATGGTACCTTTGAAGAAAGTGGGGATAAAGGATCTGAGCTGGCCCCTCAAGGTGCTTCTCAAAAACGATGGATACCAACCAACGGTTGCGAAGATAACTTGTTCCGTGGATCTTCACCGAGAAAAAAGGGGAATACACATGAGTAGGTTCATAGAAGTTTTGAACAAACTGGAGACTATCACCCCTGACGTCTTTGAAGAGATTTTAGACGATCTCATAGAGATCATGGAAGCGAAAAGAGCACACTTGGAGATTCATTTCCCTTATTTCGTTTGGAAAGAATCGCCCGTCTCTAAAAAGAGATCCCCTCTGAGCATAGAGTGTTTTGTCGAAGCGGAAAAAGATGAGGATTTTTCCTTCAAAATAGGAGTAAGAGTTCCTGTACATACACTGTGTCCATGTTCGAAAGAGATCAGCGACTACGGTGCTCACAATCAAAGAGCGTTCGTTGGAATACATGTGAAGACGAGAAAGTTCATATGGTTCGAAGATCTCGTCGAAATAGCAGAAAGGAATGCAAGTTCCCCTTTGTACACCCTTCTTAAAAGAATTGATGAGAAGTTCGTCACAGAAAAAGCCTACGAGAATCCAAGGTTCGTAGAAGATGTAGCAAGAGACGTTGCCCTCGATTTGGAGAAAGACACCAGAATTGCCTGGTACAGAGTTTACGTAGAAAGCATGGAGAGCATACACAATCACAACGCATTTGCCTGTGTGGAGAAAGGAGATTTCGTTCTGGAGGGTTGATGAACGTGGTGTACACGACTCCTTGGGAGAGAGAACTTGTATTCGACAGAACTCTGATCATGGGTATAATAAACGTTACACCAGATTCCTTCTACGCAGGTTCAAGGAAACAGAGTGTGTTGGAAGCCGTTGAGGCGGCAAAGAAGATGGTGGAAGAAGGAGTCGACATAATAGACGTTGGAGGAATGTCCACTCGCCCCGGCTCAGAACCTGTTGACGAGGAAGAAGAAATGAAAAGGGTTATTCCGGTGGTAAAAGCGATCAGATCTATAACCGATGTACCAATCTCGGTAGATACTTACAGATGGAGGGTAGCGATGAAAGCACTCGAAGCTGGAGCAGATATCATCAACGACATCAGTGGATACCAGTTCGAGCCTGATATAGTGAGAGTGGCAAGTGAAAACAAAGCTCCATACATTCTCATGCACATAAAAGGAACCCCAAAAACAATGCAGGAGAATCCCTTCTACGAAGACGTTGTGAAAGAGATAAAGGAGTATTTCCAGAAAAAAATAGACCACCTCAAAGAGAAGGGTGTAGACCAGATCGTACTGGACCCAGGTATTGGATTCGGCAAAAGATACGAGGACAACCTTGAAATTCTACACAGGATAGACGAATTCAAAGAATTTGGCCTTCCTTTGCTCATCGGTGCTTCAAGAAAATCTTTTATAGGCATCACACTGGGAAACGTTCCACCGGAAGAAAGATTAGAAGGTACTCTCGCCGTTACCGCTTACTGCACAATGAAAGGTGTTGACATCCTCAGGGTACACGATGTACTACCGAACAAAAGAGTCGTAAAAATGCTGGAGGCGATACTCTGGCGAAAGTGGTGATAGCACTGGGAAGCAATCTGGGAGACAGGGAGTTGAACTTGAAAACAGCCCTTGTGAAGATGAAAGAACGCGGTATGTCCATCGAAAAACTCTCCTCGTTCGTTGAAACAGAACCCTATGGATACACCGATCAGCCAAAGTTCCTGAACGCCGTGTGCCTCGTGGAAACGGATCTTTCACCTCGAGCGCTTTTGAACACTCTTCTTGAGATAGAAAGAGAAATGGGAAGGGTCAGAACGATCAAATGGGGACCCAGGGTGATCGACCTCGATATCGTGTTCTATGAAGATCTCGTCGTGAACGAAGAGGGACTGACCATACCGCATCCCGATGCTCACAACAGACTTTTCGTTCTGGAACCCCTGAGCGAAATAGCCCCGGACCTCGTTCATCCCGTTTTGAAAAAGACCGTGCGGGAACTACTGATGGAACTCAAACAACGAATATAGATCTCGGTAGAGTGGTGAGGATTTCGCATCCCTGCTCCTTCAGAACCACATCTTCCTCTATTCTTATGCCGAACTCTCCTTCCAGATAGATTCCGGGCTCTATGGTGACGACCGCGTTCTCGGGAAGGGAAGACTCGTTTCTGAAACTCACCGCCGGTCCTTCATGGACCTCCAGACCTATTCCATGTCCCAGACTGTGTCCGAAGAACTCTCCATATCCCTTCTCAACGATGAACTCTCTTGCGAACGAGTCGAGTTGTTTCCCTGTCAGTCCCGCTTTTGCGTTCTTCAGGGCTCTCTCCTGAGCCTCGAGAACGATTCCGTGTATCTCTTTCACTCGATCAGAGGGTTCGCCTATGCAGACGACGCGTGTGATATCAGCACAGTAGTTCTCGTAAACTGCTCCAAAGTCGATGACGATCACGTCTCCTCTTTCAACGACCTTTTCAGTTGGCTTTCCATGAGGCAGAGCAGAACGCCACCCTGAAGCCACGATGGAGTCGAAAGCCGTTTTTTCTGCCCCTTCTTTCTTCATCGTGTACTCGAGAAGTGCGGCTATTTCCTTTTCCGTCATTCCTGCTCTTATCTGCTGGATCGTCTCGAGGAAGGCCCTCTCAGATATCTCTATCGCCTGCTTGATCCTTCCGATCTCTTTTTCGTCTTTGATCATCCTCAGGTTTTTCACCTCTTCATCAAGACCGATGAACTTTCTCTTTCCAAGGGCGGTTGAGAGCTTTCTGAACATGGAAAGGGAAAGTCTTTCTTCCTCAAGGGCGATCACCTTTATGTTGAGATCCTTTATCACGTTTTTCAAAACTCCGATGAAATCACCGTCTCTTACCTCCCGGACTTCAAAATCCGTTTCCTGCTTGGCCTGACTGGTGTATCTCGGATCGGTGATGAGGAGTCTTGCGCTTTCAGAGATCAGAATGATGGAAAAGGACCCCGTGAAACCAGAAAAGTATATTGAAGAAGCCCTCGAGGAGTTTTCAACGTTCACGATCAGAAAGGCATCCGCTCCTTTTTTCATGGCCAGTTCCATCGCCCTGTCTGCTCTTTCCATCTCGTTTCCCTCCTCAGACGTTTTCAAACTGGATCCGATAGAGCCTGTAATACACACCTTTTCTTCCGAGCAATTCGGAATGAGTCCCTTTTTCCACTGCTCTGCCATCATGAATCACCACTATCTCGTCTGCGTCCCTTACGGTTGAGAGTCTGTGGGCTATCATAATCACTGTTCTTTCTTTTGAGAGTTCTTTCAGGGATTCTTGAATCTTCATCTCCGTTATCACGTCCACGTTGCTTGTGGCTTCATCCAGGATAAAGATCTTTGCATCGAACAACACCGCTCGTGCAAGGGCTATGAGCTGTCTTTCTCCAGCCGATAGAGTGGTCCCCCTCTCCACGATCTCGTAATGAATTCCCCCCGGTAACCTTTCGATTATATCCATTGCGTGTACCTTTTCCAGAGCCCTTAAGACCTCTTTTTCTGATATTCTCTCATCGAAAAGCTTGATGTTATCCAGTATCGTTCCACTGAAAAGCATCACATCCTGAGGAACCGCAGCGATCTGTCTTCTGGCAACTTTCAGATTGTACGCAAGCAGGGGTATTTCATCGATGAGGATTCTTCCCTTCTGAGGAATGTAGAGACCATTTATCAAGCTCATCAGGGTGGACTTCCCTGCACCCGTTTCTCCAACGATAGCGTAGAGTTTTCCAGGATGGAACTCCAGATCAATGTCCTTCAAGATCCAGTTTTCACCATCGTAAGAGAACCAGACGTTTTCAAAACGAAGATACCCTTTTGAAATCCGATCAGGACCATTTGGGTTTCCCTCTGTTTCCCTCTCCTCCTTTAGAAGGTTCAGGATCTTCTCAGAGGATGCCATGGAATTCTGTATTATATCGTACTTTTCAGAGAGATCCCTGAGCGGCCTGAAGAACATGTCAAGGTAAGAAACGAAAGCATAAAGGGCCCCAAAACCCAGGGTACGATCTGCGATGTATCTGGCACCGTACCATATGACCAGACTGACTCCCAGAAAATAGAGGAAGTCCATGAGAGGTCTGAAGATTCCAAAGACATAAAGTTGCTCCATCAGGGATCTGTAATAAGCCTCCGAAACGTGAGAGAACTCTTCTTCTTTGTGTTTTTCGAGATTCAGGATCTTTATGATGTTCACACCCGCTATGTGTTCTGCCAGAAAGGCGTTGAGACGGGCAAGATTGGTTCTGACTTTTCTGTAAGCCCTTCTGTCGAAGTATCTAAAAAGCAGAATCGAAATGGCTATAATTGGGAGAAGATAGTAAACATGACCAAAAAGTTCCTTGCTGATCTGGACGAGAGAAAAAATCACAGCCCCGAGCAGAAGAACATCCATGATCACACTCGTGACGACAGAAGAGAAAAACTCCTGTATGTTCTGAGTATCGTTGACGATTCTGGTGGTGACAACGCCAGAAGGTACCTTCGTGAAGAAAGAGTATGGAAGAGAAACGACGTGAGAAAACACATCCCTTCTCATAAGAAGAACGATCTTTGCACCGGCGTATCCTGTTACGTAAGTGCTGGCGAACCCAAAGAGAAAGGAAAGCCCTCTTATTCCCAGTATGATGAAAGCGGTCGTAACGATTCCCTGAAAACGTTCAGCGGCCGATAGGTCCTTTCCTGTCAGGAAGGTATCGATCGCCGTTTTCATGAGACGGGGTGGAAGAATTTCCAGTACCGTGAGGACAAGTGACAGAACGGTTCCCACAAAAAAAAGGTACCAGTATTTTCCTGCGTATCTCAGCAGAAATTTTTCCGGACTCAATCTCACCACCTCTGACTTGATATTTTACCACTTTCGTGTGCTATAATTGAACGTGAAAAATCTATTACAGGGAGGGAGACAGCATGAAAAAGCTTCTTGTGGTTTTCCTAGCAGTGATCGCAGCTGGTGTGTTTGCCTTCTCGATGGAGGATCTGAAGGTCACAGTTTTTGGAAACTACAACTTTGCTGTTAATGTTTCTTCCACTCCAACAACCGTTGAGGCTTCTGCTGCTAGTTATTTGGATTTCGGCCTCGATCTCACTTATCCTGTGGCAGAAAATCTGGATCTCGGTCTTGGTCTGGGTTTTGCCTGGCTTCTCAAACCTGAAGCAACTCCTCTTCTTTCGGTGGATAGTACACCCAGCCAAAATGCCCTTGATCTTTTTGCTGTTTTCAAGTACTCCGTCGAACTCGACAGGGAGTCCAAGATCGTCATAAGAGGCTTCGGCGGTGCCAGCTGGCCAATGAATGAATTTGCTTTTGACAAATTTGGATGGGTTTTTGGAGCTAGCGCAAATTACACAAGGTATTTTGAGGACTTTGTTGTAGGATTCGGCGCTGGTGTCGAAATGAGGATCTATGGCAAAAACAGTGTGATAGCCGTTCCTGTGGGAGCCAACTTTGAGATCAACTTCTGAGTCACATTCGATACAGATAAAATTGGGGGGCGCTTGCCCCCTTTGTTTTGGGTAGGTGATGGAATTTGGACAAAGAGAAATATATAAAAGGTATTGAAAAAGCTCTACAGAGAATAGCTGTTCGGGATTTGAAAGATGTGGATATCTCCGAGATATGGATAGAGACGGCTCTACCCAGAGATCTCATTAGAGAGATCCTGAAGGAAGAAAGTTTGAATATTCCACCGGGAATTGAGAGCATAAGAGACGGGAGGGAAATCCTCTGGAAAAAGTCTGGTTCCTGAGAACAGAAAACTACGAAGATGCATACTCGAAACTCAAAGATCTTCTTAGCAAGCATTTCTCAGACCTTTTCTCTCCGGGAGATCGCGTGTTTGTCAAACCAAACCTCATCTCCGCAAGAAAACCAGAAGAAGCCGTCACCACACATCCTCTCATTCTAAAAGGTGTGCTTGAGTTTCTGATCGATCTTGGAACAGAGCCCTTCGTGGGAGACAGCCCCGCCTTCAGCAGTTTCAAAAGGGTGATAAAAGTCACGGGTGTTGAGGATGTCTGCGCAGAACTGAAGGTTCCATGTGTTCCTCTGGACGATCCTGTGGAAGTGAACGGCGAAATATTCCAGAAGATAAAGATCTCAAGGAAAATGCTGGAAGCAGACAAAGTGGTAAATCTTCCAAAGCTCAAGACCCACTCTCAAATGGTGATGACCCTCGGTGTGAAAAACACTTTCGGATGCGTGGTGGGACTTGAAAAGTCCTCTTGGCACATGAGAGCGAAAAACTATGACGATTTTGCAAATCTCCTGATAGACATTCACCGCATCGTCTCGCCGGTCCTTACGATACTCGATGGAGTTGAAGGCATGGAAGGAAATGGGCCAACGAACGGTAAAAAGAGATTCTTTGGCATTGTGGGTGTTTCAAAGAACGCTTTTGCACTCGATGATGCCGTCTGCAAGGCACTGGGAATTGATCATCTTGTGTACACCGTGAAACATTCAAGAAGAAGGAAACTGGTTCCTGACTATGAGGTAGTCGGCCACTTTCAGTCCACCATAGAACTCCCTTCTACTGTCTCCACACTCGACAGACTTTCCAGAACTTTTTCAAGATTCTTCGTGAAGTACCCTAGGATAGATACAAACAAATGCATGAAGTGCCGTCTGTGTGAGGAGAGATGCCCCGCCTCAGCGATTGACATCTTCTCCCAGAAAATCGACTATCACAAGTGCATAAGGTGTTATGTCTGCCACGAAGTGTGTCCTCACGACGCCATAAAACTTGTCAGAAATTTCCTGTGATAGACATTATATAAGAAACGTATATATTGAAGACTCCAGAAATTTGATGATATAATTATTCAGGATTTGTTGAGAATGGTTCTCAAAAAGGAGGAAAATCGATGAGACTCTCCAAACTCATACCGGGCGTTCGAGCAAAGATCAAACATCTGGGAATTTCCGGAGAACTTCATGAAAAACTTGTGGGGATGGGATTCATACCGGAAGAAGAGGTAGAGATTGTCCGAGTAGCACCTTTCGGGGACCCAATCGTCTGTAGAATAGGGGAAAGAAACATAACCCTGAGAAAGAAAGAGGCAGACTTCATAGAGGTAGAAGTGTTATCTGAAGAATTGCCATTGCTTCTTACGGAAGATGGAAACTACGAAATCATCGATTTGAAAGGCGGAAGAAGGTTTCTATCCAGAATGAAAGGCCTTGGAGTGGAAAAAGGAAAGAAGATATCAGTTTCAAAAGGCAGGTACTATGTTGAGGGAAAAGAGATACCTCTAGGGCGTGGAGAAACCATGAAGATCTGGGTGAGGAGGATCAATGATGCCAGTGAAAAATACGATTCGCAAAAGTGAGACAGCCACCATCAAAATTGCACTTGCAGGCTGTCCAAATGTTGGAAAGACGAGTCTGTTCAATGCCCTCACGGGCACAAAACAGTACGTTGCGAACTGGCCCGGCGTGACTGTGGAGAAAAAAGAAGGTGTTTTCATACACGATGGCTATAGAATAGGCGTCGTCGATCTTCCTGGTACTTATTCCCTCGGATATTCCTCAATAGATGAGAAGATAGCGCGGGATTACATCCTGAAAGGAGACGCAGATCTAATCGTGGTCGTTGCAGATTCTGTAAATCCAGAGCAGAGTCTCTACCTTTTGCTTGAAATACTCGAGATGGAAAAAAAGGTGATACTCGTCTTAACTGCCATAGACGAAGCAAAAAAACTCGGCATAAAGATTGACCGCTACGAACTTCAAAAACACCTTGGAGTACCTGTAGTCTTCACCTCCGCCGTCACCGGTGAAGGCCTGGAAGAACTCAAATCAAAAATCATTGAATACGCCAGAAAAAATGAGATTCCTCACAGGGTGATCATAGACTACGGGGAAAAAATGGAATCAGAAATATCCAGAGTGAAAAATTTTCTTCAGAACAAGAAGATAAGGGTGAGTCCACGGTACTTTGCTTTGAAATATCTTTCGGGAGATCCGGAATTCTACAGTGAAGGAGTGAAACTTGGGCTTCCAGAGTTGAGCGAAGAAGAAAGAATAGCCTATCAGCTTCTTATCTCAAAGAAAAAACGAGAATACATTGAAAGTGTTGTGAAAGAAGCATACTACAATGCAAAGGGAAAATCTCTGTCTTCGTCAGAAGCGATCGATCACGTCTTGACACACAAATTTCTGGCCTTTCCCCTTTTCTTTGCCCTGATGTATCTTGTGTTTAAATTCACTTTCGACATAGCACAGGTCTTTGCAGATCTTCTCGATCTTCTCTTCTCACATCTTAGCTCTCTTGTGATGACAACTTTCGGAGAAAACCCCGTGACCTCTCTCATCACTGATGGCATCGTAGGGGGCGTTGGAAGCGTTCTAGTGTTTGTTCCCAATATCTTCGCGATGTTTCTTGCTCTTGGTTTTCTGGAGGAGAGCGGGTACCTCCCAAGAGCTGCCTTCGTGATGGACAGGATCATGGAGAAATTTAAATTGAGCGGGAGGGCGTTCATGTCACTCATTCTTGGATTTGGATGCAACGTACCTTCCATCATGGCCACCAGATCTATAGACGACCCGAAAGAAAGACTCGTCACGATACTCATCACTCCATTCATGAGTTGCAGTGCAAGGCTTCCCGTGTACCTTCTCATCCTGAGGATTTTCTTCCCCGATTCTTCTGCCGCCATGCTGTTTTTGATATATTCTTTGAGTATACTCGTTACACTTCTCTCGTCCATTGTCATAAACTGGCTGTTCTACAGAGGAAGAACCTCTCCCTTGATAATGGAACTTCCAAGGTACAGGATGCCCACCTTCAAAAACCTGTACATATACATGTGGAACAGAGGAAAACACTTCTTAAGAAAGGCCGGAACGATCATCTTTGTTTCGGCGATTCTCATATGGATTCTGAGTTATTTCCCGGCAGGCGGAGACGTCGAAAAGAGTTTCTCCGCAATGATAGGAAAGTCTCTGGAATGGGTTTTTAAACCGTTTGGATATTCGTGGAAGATTGTAACATCTCTTTTCTATGGAGCGGTGGCCAAAGAGGTTATCGTCTCAACGATGGCGATGCTTTACGGTTTTGAAGAGGAAACGCTCCTTGGGGCAAAAGAGGCGCTTTCTTTGGAGATGGATCCCGCCACCTCCATTGCCTTTCTTGTCTTTGTGATGGCTTACATTCCGTGCTTTGCAACGATCGCAACGATATACTCTGAGACGGGTAGTTTGAAATGGACTGTCTTTTCAGTTGGATATTCTCTGGCGGTTGCGTACGTGCTGTCTCTGATAACACTCTACGTTGGTAAAATGGTGGTGATGCTGGTATGAATATAGTAATGTTCATTCTGACGTTGATTTCAGGTATTCTTTACTTGAGAAGTGACCTCCTATTCGGTATTTTCCTAGGAGTGATTTCGATGGTTTTTCTCTATGGAACGTTCGAAATTTCCAGAGAAAAATACAGAGCACACCTGTTCGTTGGAAGCCTTATAGTTCTGTTTTTTGCCGGAATCAGTTTTCTTGAGTATCTCACAGGATTTTTGAAACCACTCCTAGGTGAAGAGAAAAGTACACTGACTTTTGGAAACTACGTTCTCTTTCTCACCGGTGCGATTGCCCTCTTCACAGTACTAAAAAGAAAGGTGAAGACGAAATGAAAACGTTTCTCATCGTGACTGTTTTTCTCAGTGTTTCGATGTTCAGTTTTGAACTGATTCTGGAATCCACTCCCACTCTGTACGATGTGGTGGAGTACTATGCGGGCAACTGGTGTATATTCAGGATGGTCTACGATGGAACGATAGATCCAAGTAATCCTCCCCTTCTGGATACAAACGCAACGGTCGTTGGAAAGGTGATAAAGTGGAAAATCCCCGAGGAAAAACTGGTGGAAGTCTACAAAGCTGATTCTTCGATGAACATTGTGGTGATACATGGAATGGATGCCAGAGAGTACACAGAAGAGATGACGCCTTACAAAAGGGAGATCGTGAAAGTTTTCAAAGAGATAGGTGAAAGACTGAAAGTGAACGTTTTCCTCTTTGTGTATCCAACCTTAGTGGCAGATCCTGAAAGATCGGCAGAAAAGTTTCTTGAGATGACAAAAAAGATGCAAAATATCCTCATCTTTGCCCACAGCATGGGAGGAATTGTAGCAGAATATATAGCAAGTAAAAAACCGGAGAATATAAAGGGGATCATCTTTTCTGGAACACCACACCTTGGAAGCCCATTGGCCGACATTCTGTTCACTGACCCGAATAGATACGAAGAAGAACTTTTTGTCTCCAGAAAAGAAGCAGAAAACCTCAGAGCCGCTTTACTCGTCTCTTACACAGGATTCAGTGTGACCTATGCACCTGGATACAGATACCTTTTATGGAGAAGAAAACCTGAAGATTTCACAAAGGTACCGTTTGTGAATCTTGTAGGGATCATTCCTCTTAACGGCATTGAAAGTGTCCCAGAAGTTCTGATGAACATGATCACTACGTCTACATGGGACACGCTGGGACTTGTTGGTTTAAAACTTTTGGCAGATAGCTTATCTGTTTTGAAAGACGAATTCAAAAAGACAGACGGAATGGTTCCTTACGCCAGTGCATCTTACGGTGGAAACGTTCTTGTTTTCAGTGCCGATCATGAGGATCTGTATAAAAAGAAAGATATTGTCTTTGAAGGATTATCTTACCTGCTTTTGAGAATTATGGAAAAGTGGTAAAATAGTTCTTGAACGAAAAGGGGGGATTACTATGAAAATAACTTTGATTTCCATTTTTTTGTTCGGAATTCTTCTGGCAGGTTGTATGCTGACAACAGTTTTTCAAACGCCATCCATCTCTAACCTAGTTCAGGAAGAAGAATTAGTGGAAAGTGTGGTGGAAGAACAATCACCAGAATCAACAACTAGCATCATCTCTGCAGAAGAAAAAGACCTTCCTGAGGCAGGCGATCACGGAACGGTTCTTTATGTCTCCCCTGCCTCAACAAACGTCACCGGATTCATCAGTGTGTGGTTCGATCTCAAAGAAATACTGGAGGATGTCTTTGAAGGTGATACCGTGCGTTTCTACATTGATGTTCTTCAGATCAAAACAGAATCGGCAACCGTCACCATGAACATCTACGAGGAAACATCTGGGAGCACATCCCTCACAGTGATAGCAACTTCCCTTCTAAACAAAAACACATGGACGACCGTGGAGGGGTCCACGATCGTCCCTGATCTTGATGATGTCCAGCGATATCTTCTCGGTATCAAAGCCAGTGAACCTGCTACGCTCGACTTCTACATCGACAATCTCAGGTGGGAAGTTGTACACTCTCAGGAAGGCGGTGCGATCTGATCACGGATATATCTTTCTTCCCCTTTTATCGGGAATACCCGTTCTTCTGTAAAAGTACGTGTTGATCACATCGCGCCATTCCTTTGCGTGTTCAAGCTGCATGTGAAGACGTTCTTTTACCCTTTCAAAAACCTCGGATGGTACTTTGTCTTTCAGTTCTTCCCACTTTCTTATGAACTCTTCAACCTCTTCCACACCTTCGAAATGAAGGTCATATATCGCCTGAATTAGGGTCTTTCCGGATTTCAGTCGATGGTTGTATTTCACCCGATGGAAAAAAAGAAGAAGATCCTCAGGACACGTCTTGATGTCATCGAAGATCTCTCTCCACGGTGAATGGTACTGAAGGGTGTAGCCAGTTCCTCTGGAAGTTCTGTCGACACCTATTGCCTCCCAGTTCGCTCTGTGGTAGGTTCCCCATTTTGAGTACTCATAACCCTCAGGATTTGGTCCATAATGATGTCCTGGATTCACCATCCATCCCAGACCAAAGGGAGTGGTGTACTTTTCGTAAGTTCTGTGCGATTTCAAAAGCATGTAAGAGACGTTCTCCAGGACTTTTTTGTCGTCTCCAAAGGTGAGTCTTATCCACTCTTCAACGATCTTTTCTATGTCTTCGTCAGGATTCCAGGAGAGTTTTCCGAAAGTGTAGAGATTTGCCTGTGCCAGGTCGTGGCCTGTCCAGTTCACACTGTCTCCAACATTGGAAACGCCGGCAAAACCGTTGTTTTCACGACCAAAGAGGGTACCATCAACGATTCTTTTCACATAGGAACCTCTTCCCTTTGCGAACGTGTCGAACTCCAGTATTTCTTTCCAGAGAGTACCAAGGAAACAAAGATGAATCTGCTGTCCTGTGTATTCTTGTGTGATTTGAAGTTCAAGGATTTGATTCGTCTTTTCCAAACCACCGAAAAGAGGATTAACGGGTTCTCTCACCTGAAAGTCCATTGGCCCGTACTTTATCTGAACGATTACGTTATCGTCGAACTTTCCATCCAAGGGTTTGAAGTTATCGTAAGCTGCCCTGGCTCTGTCTGTTTTGTAGTCTCTCCAGTCCTGAAGACAGTTGTAAACGAACGCCCTCCATATCACCACACCCCCAAACGGAGCAAGGGCTCTTGCAAGCATGTTTGCCCCATCTGCGTGGTTTCTTCCAAACATGTGAGGACCAGGATTGAACTCAGAATCGGCTTTGACAAGAAAGCCACCGAAATCTGGGATATAGTCGTATATTTCTTTTATCTTCTCTTTCCACCAACGTGCCACACGCTCATCAAGAGGATCTGCCGTGTCCAGCCCTCCCAGGTACATAGGAGAAGCGAAATTTATACTCAGGTACAACCTGATTCCATACTCTCTGAAAAGATTTGCAAGTCTCTTCAACTTCTTCAAATAAACAGGTTCTATCAACAAAACTTCCTGTTTTTTGACGTTCACGTTGTTTATGACCACACCGTTTATACCGATCGATGCAAGAAGTCTTGCGTAGTCTCTTGTTCTCTGGTTCACAACGATCTTGTTGCCCTTGAAGAAGATGGAGCTACCCGCATATCCTCTCTCGATCGATCCATCGAGATTGTCCCAGTGATTCAGCATACGAAACTTCGCCTTTGGTTTTTCCAGAACGTTCATTTTCTCTATATCCTCACCGAGTCTTATCCTCCTTATCAGATCGAAAACAGCGTACACAAGAGATCTCTTCGTCTTTCCGGTCACAACAAGAATCTTCGATCCGCTCCAGTTTTGTGTTCTCAAAATGAACCCTTCTTCGCCGGGATCTCCTTCGATCTCGAAGGGTAGAGAGTCCAAAGATCCTATCATGATGTACTCTTTCTTTTTTAAAGGTCTGGTGTAGAACCTTGGAGTGATGCCGAGTGATTTTTCAGAAAACTCTCTGATCTCACTCTTTAAAGAAGAAACGTCAGAGTCCAGGATAGAGACACTCGAAAACCACTCCTTCAAGTTCGAAACGATGTTTTCTGGAAATCTTCTGTACTCCAGCCAGCACATCGTGTAGTCCACGTTCCTTCCCTCCCCGAAAAGTTTGAAAACCCCCGGCGAACGCCGGGGGGTTGTTTCATTTCTGTTCGATGAAGAACTGCATCGGCATGGCGTTCAACGGCGATCTCAGTACGTCGTCTGTGACGAGGAACTCAGGTACGTTTCTGAAGTTGTTTTTGACGATCGCAGGCGATAGGTCCTCACCAACGGTTCCTATCATCCAGAGGTTTTCCCTGTGAATCTTCGTTACCTCTTTCATAAGTTCCTTGATCTTTTCAGGATCTGGTGTGGTAGCTATCTGATAGTAGAGGTCGACGAGTCTGTAAACGATCTCGGGTGGTTCGGGCCCTTCTGGAATCTCTTCAGGCTCTTCTCCTCTTATGTTCTTTTCGACATAATAGGAGATCCATCCGCTCCATCCAATGTACCAGAAGTCCGCGATGTCTTCAGAGCCCGGGAAGATGACCATCGGTGAGGACAGCGGCTGGGCTGCCCTATCCATGTTCCAGACCATCGCATCGAAGTTTCCAGCATCCGCCCTTTCATAGAAGAGGGATCTTTCAACATTTTCAACCTCTACCCAGACACCGATCTGTTTCCAGTACTCCTTCACCATCGTCCAGACGTCAACATGGAACTGCCCGGTTACGGTGATCGTGAACCTCAAAGGTCTTCCATCCGGAAGGAGTCTGTACTCGTGCTTATCATCCCACTTCAGTCCCATCTCATCGAGAAGTTTGTTTGCCCTGTCTGGATCGTACTCAACGTACGCTTTTTCCCACTCAGGATCGAAGTAGGGAGATCCACTCACGAGGGACGCTTGTCTTGGTTCCGCAAGACCGTTGAAGAGTATCTCGTTTATCTCTTCTCTGTTGATGGCAAGTGAGAGAGCCTGTCTGAATCTCACATCGTTGAAGACTTTCCTCAGAACTTCATCGGAGTGTGCGTAGTTTAGAGAGATTCTGCTAGCTGAACCATTTGCGGCAATCCATTTCAACACTCTGTAGTCTCCACTCTGGGCGTTCTCCATGAGCAGTGTGAAGTTTCCTGCTCCTGCTCCCAAACCTCCGATGTGTCTCCACTGCATGTCGATTTCACCGGAGATTGCCTTCAGGAGTATGACCTCGTCGTTTTTGACATACTCGTGCCTCACATAGTCAATGTACGGAAGCTGGTTTCCTTCGGTATCAACTGCCCAGAAGTATGGGTTTCTCTCGAGGACGTAGAACTGGCTTGTTGGATCGGTGATCGGTTTCCACGGTGAAAGTGTTGGAAGCTCGAGGTTCTCAAGGAAGTCGTTCTTGTCATCGAAGAGATCCACCCACGTGTTGTGCACACCAGGTACCATCTTTTTCTCTATCTCTTCCATCGGCGTGTACTTCGGATGGAACTGTTTCAGATAGTGCGCAGGAGCTCCGGTGAAACCACCGTAAGGAACCTTCAGAAGGAAGAGGCCATAAGGTTTACTGAATTCGAACTTCACTGTGTAGTCGTCGAGTGCCTCAACCTTGACACCTACATTGTACCAATCGGGTTTCGATGGTGTTATCTCGTCGTTTCCTATGATGTCTTCGATCCAGAACACGATATCGTGGGCCGTATAGGGGTGACCATCTGACCACTTCACACCCTTTCTCAAGTGGAAAATGTAGACTCTTCCGTTTTCAAGAACTTCCCAACTCTTTGCAAGTCCCGGTACGAGCTTTCCTCCTTCTTTGTCCCAAAATGCAAGCTTCACCTCGATGAGTTTGGAAATACCCCACCTGTCGGATGGACCTTTCCATACCCTTCTCCAGGTACCACCGTACTGCCCGATCTTTTCCACTGGCTGGACCACGAGCGGCTCTTCCGGAAGCCTCTGTTCAACAGGTGGGAGTTTTCCTTCTTCAACGAGTTTTGCCAACATTGGTGCTTCGTGGTACTCTGTGATTCTCTTTCCCGTGGCTTTGTAGTAGTCCTCCGGTGTTGCGTAGAAGACCCATGTGTCGTTGGTAGCAAGAGCTAGAACAACTAAGAACACAAGTAACGACAAGACAAACAACCTTCTCACAGTTAACACCCCCTCACAGTGAGATTTTCACACCTCTCAATTTCAAGCTCTCGGCAAAATGACACGCTACATAATGTGGATTTTCCTCCGTTCCAATATTTTTGAACTCCGGGTATTCTTCTTTGCAGATGCTCTTCGCATAAGAACACCTTGGGTGGAAGTAGCAACCAGACGGCGGATTTGCCGGATTTGGAACCTCCCCTTCTATCGGCACGAGTTCTTCTCTGAAATCTGGATCAGGTTTCGGTACAGACCTCAGAAGAGTCTCTGTGTATGGATGCTTGGGATTTTCGAAGATCTCTTCTGTGCTCGAAAGTTCCACGATCTTTCCGAGATACATCACGGCAACCCTATCGGAGATGTGCTCCACCACACTCAGATCGTGCGTGATGAAGAGATAAGTGAGATTGAACTGTTCTTGAAGATCCATCAGAAGGTTCAGTATCTGTGCCCTGATGGAAACATCCAGGGCGGAAGTCGGCTCGTCACACACCACTAGTTTCGGTCTCAAAGCGATTGCTCTTGCTATAACGATTCTCTGTCTTTGACCGCCTGAGAAAGCGTGTGGATACCTTATCATGTACTCTGGTCTCAAACCAACTGCTTTCAGAAGTTCCGCCACACGATCTTCCAGTTCCTTTCCTTTTGCAATCCCGTTCACTAAAAGCGGCTCTCCGATGATTTCTTTGACCTTCATTCTGGGATTCAGGGAGGTGTACGGGTTTTGAAAGATCATCTGCATGTACCTTCTGTATGGTTTCAATTCGTCTCTTTTGAGTTTTGCAAGGTTCACGGATTTTCCATCCACATGGAGGATAACGTCCCCATCTGTAGGATCTATCGCCCTGAGAATGCTTTTGGCGGTGGTTGTCTTCCCACATCCACTTTCACCAACGAGGGCTAAGGTCTCACCCTCTTCTATATCGAAACTTATACCATCAACTGCTTTGACGTATCCCACAACCTTCTTGAAGAATCCTTTTGTCAACGGAAAGTATTTCTTTAGTCCTTTCACTTCGAGTAGTTTCATTCTTTTTCCCCTCCATAAAGGAAACACTTGACTTTGTGTCCGGGCACTACTTCTACCTCGGGAGGCTCCTTCACATCGCACAAACCTTTCATGAATTTCTCACACCTGTTGTGAAATTTACAACCAGTTGGTAGATTGTATGGGTCCGGGACCATACCTTTTATGGTTTCAAGCCTGGTCTTTCTCACACCAATCTTCGGAATGGATCTCAAAAGGGCCTGAGTGTAGGGATGGAGTGGATTTTTGAAGAGTTCAAAGACCTCGGCAGTTTCTACAATGTTTCCAAGGTACATTACGGCAACTCTATCTGCCATCTGAGCCACAACACCCATATCGTGTGTGATCAGGAGGATAGAAGATTTGTATTCTCTCTGCAATTCTTTCATGAGATAGAGTATCTGAGCCTGAATAGTCACGTCCAAAGCGGTTGTGGGTTCGTCAGCAAGTAGCAATGTCGGATTCAAAGACATCGCCATCGCTATCATGCAGCGCTGAAGCATTCCTCCGGAGAGTTCAAAAGGATACATATCCACAACCTTTTCAGCGTTTGGTATCTTCACCTTTTTGAGCATCTCAACAATCCGCCGTCGTGCCTCTTCCTTTGAAACGTTCTCGTGCAGCAAGATCGCTTCCATCATCTGAGCTCCAACTGTGTAAACCGGAGAAAAAGACGCCATTGGTTCCTGAAAGATCATGGATATATCCTTACCTCTTATGTCCCTTATTTCTTCACCTTCAGGATCCAGTTTTGCCAGATCTATCATTTTCCCATTCCTAGAAAACACGATCTCACCCGTTACTATTCGTGCGCTCTCTGGAAGAATCCTCAAAATGGACTGGGCGGTGACACTCTTTCCGCATCCGCTTTCTCCAACCAGTCCCAGGATCTCTCCTCTTCGAATGTCAAACGATACACCATCGACAGCCTTCACCGTTCCTTCTGTCAGATCGAAATAGACCCTCAGATTTCTTATTTCAAGAACTTTTTCCATGACTCTCCTCCCTTCACGTCTTGTATGGATCGGCAGCGTCTCTTAATCCATCCCCAACGAAGTTGAAGCACAAAACGGTGACGATCACAAACAAACCAGGTATCAAAAGCCATGGATAAAGCGCAACGCTTCTGATGTTCTGAGCCTCCTGAAGAAGCACTCCCCAGCTGATCGCAGGCGGCCTCAAACCCAGACCGAGAAAACTGAGTCCCGTCTCACCCAGTATCATTCCAGGAACAGCGAGTGTAGCAGATGCTATGAGATGACTAGTCAGAGATGGCAGCATGTGTTTGAATATGATTCTCCACTCTGAGGCTCCCGCAAGTCTTGCCGCAACAACGAAGTCCTCCTCTTTGAGAGAAAGGAACTTACTCCTCACAACCCTTGCAAGTCCAGTCCAACCTATCAGTGAAAGAATCACGGTGATGGCAAAGTAGACCTTTATCTGAGACCAGTATCTTGGAAGAGCCGCAGCGAGAGCCATCCAGAGAGGGATCGTTGGAATACTGATGATGAACTCTATTACCCTCTGTATGAAGTTGTCTATTTTGCCACCGTAGTATCCGGAGATACCCCCTATGATGATTCCCAGAACCATACTGATGAACACACCCACCAATCCGATCGTGGTGGAGATCCTTGCACCGTACAGGATTCTAGAGAAGACATCTCTTCCGAGCCTGTCCGTTCCAAAGAGAAAGACTACTCCGTCTTCTACTCCAAAGAAATGTATATCTGATTCCCAGACGTTCCAGAGTTTGTACTTGTCACCACGGACAAAGAACTTAATTTCATATATCTTTGTTCTGTCCTCTTTGTATATCCTTCTGAAAGTTTCCGGATCCCTTTCCATCTTGTAGCCATAAACGAACGGGCCTATGAATTTTCCCTCGTGGAAAAAGTGTATCCTCTGAGGAGGAGCGTACACGTATCTTGAAAATATCCGGTTTGGATCGTATGGAGAGAAGAACTCACAGAAGATTCCCAATACGTAGAGAATTCCAAGGATGATCATACCAACGATCGCGAGTTTGTTCCTTTTGAACCTCCACCACATCAATTTCCACTCGGACGCAAGATATAACTCTTCCACTTTTTCTTTGTTCTTCCGCTTCTTCCACACACCTATCACCTCATTCAAATCTTATTCTGGGATCGAGCCAGGCAAGTAGTATGTCAGATATGAGAGTACCTATGATCGTGAACACGCTCAAAATCAGAACAAGACTACCGGCAAGGTACATGTCCTGGGACGTGAGCGCATCGAGAAGGAGTGTTCCCACTGTGGGAAGGTTCAGCACAATACCGGTAATCACCGCTCCCGAGACTATCTGTGGAAGCGCCCAGCCTGCGGTGGAAGCGAATGGAATAACCGCCACCCTCAGGGGATATTTCCAGACAAGCTCCTTTTCATGGACACCTCTAGCTCTTGCAGCGATCACATAGGGTTTGTTTATCTCATCCAAAAGATTTGCTCTCAGAACCCTAATGAGGCCCGCCATGCTTCCTGTTCCTATAACAATCACAGGGATCCATATATGCTTCAAAAGGTCAACGAACTTCGCCCAGGACCAGGGAGCGTGTGCGAACTCTGCAGAAAACAAACCTCCCAGACTCACACCTGTTGTTACAAACACTACCCACAAAAGTATCAATGCGAGCAGGAAGTTCGGTGTAGCAAGTCCTATATAACCCAGTACCGTGAAAACGTAGTCACCTAGAGAATATTGATGTGTTCCAGAGTATACACCTATGAGAAATCCAAAAACCCAGGCAAAAGCAGTTGAGAGAATGGAGATCAGTATTGTCCACCAGACCCTCTGATTCAAAAGTTCGCTAACAGACTTTTCCCACATGAATGAGTAACCAAAATCTCCTCTCAAAATACCGCCTATCCAGTAAAAGTAACGAACTATCACTGGTTTGTCCAGACCATACCTTCTTTTCAGGACTTCCAAAGCTGCCTGATCGATAGTTTCCCCACTCTGCCTGAGAGTCATTACATAGGTAGTTAGATAGTCTCCTGGAGGAAGTTCAATGATGATGAACGAAACGATTGAGATGACAAATAACAGTGGAATAGCATAGAGTACTCGTTTGAATATGTAGGTAAGCACCCAGTACACCTCCTCAGAGGAAGATCAGGACCGAGAAATTACAGTCGTAAGCATTATCTTTTCTTTCTTGTAATAAATTCTATATCATCTCATCTAAAAATTTCAAGTGCGATTATCGTCGATTATTTGTAATTATCTGCGAAAAATACCAATTATTTGAAAATATCATCGCTTTTCTAATTTGAAAGCCTTTTTCACAATTATGGTATAATTTTTCACCGGAGAACGTCATTATTTCTTAGTAAGAAATAACTTAACAATAGGGAGGTGTGTGGGTTCATGCGAAAGAAGAGATGGGGTTTTTTGGATGCTTCGAGCGTAGTTCTGATTGGTATCTTGGCAGGTTTTCTCGGAGTGGTTCTCGCAGCCACGGGTGTTTTGGGATTCGGTGGTGAGGAAGTCTCTCCCTTTGAAACGGCTCTTGCCCTGAGTTTTGAAGGAAACACAGACGGTGCTTCCCCCTTTGGAAAAGACGTGGTTGTCACCGCTTCACAGGATGTTGCAGCAGATGGAGAATATTCACTGAAGGTGGAAAACAGAACCTCCGTGTGGGATGGAGTAGAGATCGATCTGACTGGAAAAGTCAACTCAGGAGCCGATTATCTGCTTTCCTTCCAGGTCTATCAGACTTCCGATTCTCCGCAACTTTTCAGCGTTCTTGCAAGAACAGAAGACGAAAAAGGTGAAAGGTACGAGATACTGGTCGACAAGGTTGCGGTGCCGAATTACTGGAAGGAAATCCTCGTTCCATTCTCACCAACCTTCGAAGGTACTCCAGCGAAGTTCTCTCTGATCATCACTTCACCCAAAAAAACTGATTTCATCTTCTACGTGGACAACGTTCGGGTTCTCACGCCAAAGGAAGCAGGTCCGAAGGTTGTTTACGAAACCTCCTTTGAAAAGGGCCTTGGAGAATGGCAGCCAAGAGGCGGTGACGTGAAGATTTCCATTTCTTCAAAAGTAGCACACTCTGGAAAGAAATCACTTTTCGTCTCTAACAGACAGAAGGGCTGGCATGGTACTCAGATCAACTTGAAAGGAATCCTGAAAACCGGAAAGACCTACGCTTTCGAAGCATGGGCCTATCAGGAATCCGGTCAGGATCAGACGATCATCATGACGATGCAGAGGAAGTACTCCTCCGATGCCAACACACAATACGAGTGGATTAAATCCAGCACGGTACCTTCCGGACAGTGGGTTCAGCTGTCCGGAACGTACACGATCCCTGCCGGTGTGACAGTGGAAGATCTCACACTTTACTTCGAGTCTCAGAATCCGACCCTCGAGTTCTACGTGGACGATGTGAAGGTAGTGGACACCACCTCTGCTGAGATAAAACTCGAGATGAATCCAGAAGAGGAAATACCAGCCCTCAGGGAAGTTCTGAAAGACTACTTCAGAGTGGGCGTTGCTCTTCCATCCAAGGTATTCATCAACCAGAAGGACTTAACGCTCATCACCAAGCACTTCAACAGCATCACCGCAGAAAATGAGATGAAACCTGATAGTCTGCTTGCAGGCATTGAGAATGGCAAACTCAAGTTCAGATTTGAAACAGCAGACAAATACATCGAATTTGCACAGCAAAACGGCATGGTTGTGAGGGGCCACACACTGGTATGGCACAATCAGACGCCCGAGTGGTTCTTCAAAGACGAAAATGGAAACCTCCTCTCCAAAGAAGCGATGACAGAAAGACTCAGAGAATACATACACACCGTCGTTGGACACTTCAAAGGGAAGGTCTACGCATGGGACGTTGTGAACGAAGCGGTCGATCCGAACCAGCCAGATGGACTGAGAAGATCCACCTGGTATCAGATCATGGGGCCTGACTACATAGAACTTGCCTTCAAGTTTGCAAGGGAGGCAGATCCCGATGCGAAACTCTTCTACAACGACTACAACACCTTCGAACCCAAAAAGAGAGACATCATCTACAACCTTGTGAAGAGTCTCAAGG
The DNA here is from genome assembly GCF_002865985.1 of Thermotoga sp. SG1. Taxonomy (NCBI): domain Bacteria; kingdom Thermotogati; phylum Thermotogota; class Thermotogae; order Thermotogales; family Thermotogaceae; genus Thermotoga; species Thermotoga sp. SG1. The sequence goes on along the minus strand of NZ_LNDD01000001.1, from coordinate 397,862 downwards.
AAAAGGGTCTCATCGATGGAATCGGTATGCAGTGTCACATCAGTCTTGCAACGGACATCAGGCAGATCGAAGAGGCCATCAAAAAGTTCAGCTCCATCCCTGGTATAGAAATCCACATAACAGAGCTCGATATGAGCGTCTACAGAGATTCTACTTCCAACTACCCAGAGGCACCGAGGAACGCACTCATTGAACAGGCTCACAAGATGGCTCAACTCTTTGAAATCTTCAAGAAATACAGTAATGTGATCACAAACGTCACGTTCTGGGGTCTCAAAGACGACTACTCCTGGAGAGCAACAAGAAGAAATGACTGGACATTGATCTTTGACAAAGATTATCAGGCAAAACTCGCTTACTGGGCGATTGTCGCTCCTGAAGTGCTACCACCTCTTTCAAAAGAAAGCAAGATCTCTGAAGGAGAAGCGGTGGTAGTGGGTATGATGGATGACTCCTACATGATGTCTATGCCGATAGAGATCTACGACGAAGAAGGGAACGTGAAGGCGACGATCAGGGCGGTATGGAAGGACAGCACGATCTACGTTTACGGAGAGGTTCAGGACAGGACGAAGAAACCTGCAGAAGATGGCGTTGCGATCTTCATCAACCCAAACAACGAAAGAACACCATACCTGCAGTCAGACGACACGTACGTTGTGCTATGGACGAACTGGAAGAGCGAGGTCAACAGGGAAGACGTAGAGGTGAAGAAATTCGTTGGGCCTGGTTTTAGAAGGTACAGTTTTGAGATGTCGATCAAGATAGCCGGTGTGGAGTACAAGAAAGACAGTTACATAGGATTCGATATAGCAGTGATAGACGACGGGAAGTGGTACAGCTGGAGCGACACGACGAACAGCCAGAAGACGAACACGATGAACTATGGAGTGTTGAAGCTCGAAGGGGTAATGGTGGCAACGGCGAAATACGGAACACCTGTCATCGATGGAGATATCGACGAGATCTGGAACACGACGGAAGAGATAGAGACGAAGTCTGTAGCGATGGGGTCACTGGAGAAGAACGCGACGGCGAAGGTGAGGGTGCTTTGGGACGAGGAGAATCTGTATGTTCTTGCGGTAGTGAAGGATCCGGTATTGAACAAAGACAACAGCAATCCGTGGGAGCAGGATTCGGTGGAGATCTTCATAGACGAGAACAACCACAAGACGGGCTACTACGAGAATGACGATGCACAGTTCAGGGTGAACTACATGAACGAACAGTCGTTTGGGACGGGAGCGAGTGCAGCAAGGTTCAAGACGGCTGTGAAGTTGATCGAAGGAGGGTACATCGTTGAAGCGGCGATCAAGTGGAAGACGATCAAGCCGAGTCCGGACACGGTGATAGGTTTCAACGTGCAGGTGAACGATGCGAACGAGAAGGGTCAGAGGGTTGGTATCATCTCCTGGAGCGATCCTACGAACAACAGCTGGAGAGATCCTTCGAAGTTTGGGAACCTCAGGCTCATCAAGTGAGGGGGACTCCCTCCCCCTCTTTTCTTCTGATCATCATCTGAAATCATGTGGCAGGGGGGTAGATATACATGAAAAAGTGGTTTTTGGTGAGTGTACTGGGAGTTTTTGTCTTTCTTGTGATTCTTTCAGGGTGCGTTTCTATGCCTGGAGCGGAAGGAGGGGTATCGAACAGAGTTCTCAAGGTGGAAACAGGTGACGAAACTTGGAAAACAGCATGGTTCTACAATATAGAAAATTACATCAGCACAGATGCCACTTATACCTACAGCGTCAGGATCTACCATGAAGAGGCTACCTCCGTGAAGTTCAACCTTACACTGAAAACTGCAGAGAATCAATACAAACCCGTGTTCCACGAAAGAGAAGTTCCTCCGGCAACATGGGTGACTATTGAGGCAACCTACATGCTCAATTCCGCCGACGGGGCTCCATCGGACATCTACATCGAACCTCAGACTTCTGGTATCGTCTTTTACTTCGATGACTTTGTGATCAAAGACGAAGCTGGAGAGGTTGTGTTGAAGACCGACTTTGAAGATGGTACACCCCAAGGATGGCAAGGAAACAATTCTACCATTGAAGTTGTGTACGATCCTGCTCAGTGAAGAACAAAACCCCCGCACGAGCGGGGGTTTTTTATATGGTATGGAGGCGCTCACTTCTCAGATACCTGGAGGAGACAAGAAGAAGGGTGCCTGCGATGAGTTTTGAGAAATAACTCACGGCCTCCGATGTTCCTAATTTGTAGCCAACGGAGAAAAAGAACGGTGCCTGAAAACCTGCCCAGACGAGCATGAGCATCCCGGAGACCATGAGAAACGCCCTCAGAAGATCTTTTACACCGCCCTTTGCCTTCTTTCTGAAATAATCCTCACTGAACATGAAAACCCCCAGAAAGACAATGCCAAGAACGATCACCACGAACTTGTCCACGGCGTTTATAGTCTGAACACGAGCGTTTGTGAGCCCAAGAACCGTGAAGAAGAACCTTCTTCCTTCCATGAAAATCACGTAGAATCCAAGTGCCCCCGTCACCACGAGGAAGAGATAGGCGAAAACGTAATTGAGGACCTTTCTCATGTTTTCCCTCCTCATCCGAAGAAGAGCGCCTTCGGACCGTCGTAACAGACGTGTTTCACCAGTTCCTTCGCTTCCCTGATGGGAATCTGGCCCCTTTCGACCATCTCACCGACAACACTCGAGAGAACCCTTCTGAACATCTCCGTTCTGGAACCAAAGGAGAGAAGTTTTCTCGAATCCGTCACCATTCCGGCAAGGTTGTAAAGAAGATCAACTGAGGCAACGTACTTCAGGTGCATCTCCATACCGAACGGGCTGTCGTTGAACCACCAGGGAGCCCCTATGTAGACGTTCGGAAAGGCACGGGCAATGGTCGTCACAGTTGGAAGATGCGTGGGATCGAGCACGTAGAGAACGATCTTGAGTTTTCCGTCGAACTCGTTCAGGAAGTACCTCAGCCCCTCTGCGATCTTCAGAAAGTTCGTTGAGATATCTCCTCCGGAATCCAGTCCAAGCGTTTTGAAAAGGCTGTCCCTGTAATCTCTCAATGCACCTATATGGAGTTGCGTCACCCAGTTCGTTTCCTGGTTCATCTTCCCAAATTGAACCATCATGAACGCCTTGTAGTCCCTGATTTCTTCAGGATCGAGCTTTTTTCCTTTGAACGCCTTTTCGTGGATTTTTCTAGCGCTCTTTTCATCAACAAAGTGTATCGATGGCTCCAGAAGGGCGTGATCACTCGCCACACATCCGTGCTCTTTGAAGTGTTCGTGTGATTTCCAGAGAGCGTTCAGAAACCCTTCAAGCGTGGAGGTATCTTCGTTGTACCTTTCACCGAGTTCTCTTACATATTCTTTCCAGTCATTCTTTTCCACGTTCATCGCCCTGTCAGGGCGCCAGGTGGGAAGTATTGTCACGTCTTTTACCGTCTCTCCGGCCTTTCTGTGATATTCCAGGGTCGAGATGGGATCGTCCGTTGTACAGAGGATCTCCACTTTCATTTCTTTGAGAAGTTTCTGGGGGGGCATTTCGGGGAGCATTCTCTTCGTTTCCTCCCAGATCTCTTCGGCTGTTTCCTCCGAAATCACCTTCTTCACATTGAACCTTCTCCACAGATCAAGATGAATCCACTCGTAGGTTGGATTTCCCACAAATTTTGGAAACACCTTCGCAAGCGCAAGCCACTTTTCTTTGTTGCTTCTGGAGCCCGTTATGTACTCTTCCGAAACCCCACACCTTCTCATGAGTTCCCAAACGTAGTGATCCGTTGCACCTTCTACCTCCCAAATGTCGTTCCAGGGTTTGTTCTCGACGATGTCTTTGGCATCCAGATGGTTGTGCGGATCCACGATGGGAAGATCCTTCACCTCATTGAAAAGCCTCACCGCTGCTTTGTTCGTCAAAAGGTAGTCCTCTCCGAGGAACATAGATCCACCTCCACTGTGAAAATGATTTTCTCAAAAAGAAAATCTTCATGGTATTATTATAATTGATTGTGTTGTGTGAACGAAACCAAGGAGGCGAAAAGTTGAACACTCTCAGAAAAGCCCTGGAAATACTGGATTTTATCGTGAAGAACCCTGGAGATGTGAGCGTCACGGAAGTGGCTGAGAGATTTGGCATGAGCGTTTCGAACGCGTACAAGTACCTCGTCGTTCTTGAAGAAAGAGGTCTTGTTCTCAGAAAGAGAGACAAAAGATACATCCCGGGATACAAACTGGTGGAGTATGGTTCTCTTGTTCTGAGAAGGATCGATCTGAGGGATATCGCCCACGATCATCTGGTTGAGGTGATGAAAAAAACCGGAGAGACCGTTCACCTCATCCTGAAAGATGGACTCGAAGGAGTGTACATCGACAAAGTAGAAGGAGAACACAGTCTTCCTATGGTGTCGAGGGTGGGAATGAAGATAGATCTTTACTCCACGGCCTCCGGAAAAGCGATACTCGCTTTCTTACCAAATGATGAGCTCGAAGAGTATTTGAATCTCATTGAATTGAAACCGAAAACACCAAGCACTATAACGGATCCCAGAGTGTTGAAAAGGGAACTTGAAAAAATCAGAAGGCAAGGATACGCGGTGGACAACGAAGAGAACGAGATAGGTATCATGTGTGTGGGTGTCCCCATCTTCGATCACAGAGAGTATCCCATCGCCGCCATGAGCATCTCAGGAGCAGCGCGGAAGTTCACAAAAGAAAAGATAGAAGAGTACGCGAATCTTCTCGTGGAAGTCGCAGAAAAAATCTCGAAAAAACTTGGATATTGAAGCGTGAAGTTTTTCTGGTATCTTTTTCTATGACCATCAATTAAACATCAAATATCAGGAGGGATGAAGATGGAGGAACTCTTCAAGAAACACCGGATCGTGGCTGTGATGAGAGCAAGCAGCGTAGAAGAGGCGAAAGAGAAAGCACTGGCCGTTTTTGAGGGCGGAGTCCGTATGATCGAAATCACTTTCACAGTCCCGGATGCGGACAAAGTCATCAGGGAAATTTCCTTTTTGAAAGAAAAAGGAGCGGTTGTGGGAGCAGGAACCGTCACAAGCATTGAGCAGTGTAAGAAGGCCATAGAAAATGGAGCAGAGTTCATCGTCAGTCCTCATCTGGATGAAGAGATCTCCAGATTCTGCAAGGAAAAGGGAGTTTTCTACATGCCGGGAGTCATGACACCCACCGAACTCGTGAAAGCCATGAAACTAGGTCACACGATCCTGAAACTCTTTCCCGGTGAGGTGCTGGGGCCCACCTTTGTGAAATCGATGAAAGGACCCTTCCCGGGTGTGAAGTTCGTCCCGACAGGAGGAGTGAACCTGGACAACGTGTGCGAGTGGTTCAAGGCAGGGGTTCTCGCTGTGGGAGTTGGGAGTGCTCTTGTGAAGGGAACGCCAGATGAAGTGAGAGAAAAGGCAAGAGCGTTCGTGGAGAAAATCAGGGGGTGCACAGAATGAAGGTAGTGACGTTCGGAGAGATCATGCTGAGACTTTCACCACCCAATCACAAGAGAATCTTCCAGGCAGACTGTTTCGAAGTCACTTACGGCGGTGCGGAGGCAAACGTGGCTGCATTCCTTGCACAGATGGGAGTTGATGCGTACTTTGTAACGAAACTTCCAGATAACCCGCTGGGAGATGCTGCGATTGGCCATCTGAGAAAGTTCGGTGTGAAGACAGATTACATAGCAAGAGGTGGAAGCAGAATAGGTATATATTTCTTAGAAATTGGTGCATCCCAGAGACCCAGCAAAGTCGTGTACGATAGGGCACATTCAGCTATCTCAGAAGCAAAAAGAGAAGATTTCAATTGGGAAAAGATACTGGACGGTGCGAGCTGGTTCCACTTCTCTGGAATCACCCCTCCTCTTGGAAAGGAGCTTCCTCTCATTCTTGAAGACGCACTGAAAGTTGCCAAGAAAAAAAACGTGACCGTGAGCTGTGATCTGAACTACAGGGCAAGGCTCTGGTCGAAAGAGGAAGCCCAGAAGGTGATGATCCCGTTCATGGAGTACGTGGACGTTCTGATAGCAAACGAGGAAGATATTGAGAAAGTACTCGGCATACCCGTTGAAGGTCTCGATTTGAAAACAGGAAAGCTCAACAGAGAAGCGTACGTGAAAGTCGCTGAAGAGATTTCGAAAAAGTATGGTTTTAAAACGATAGGGATCACACTGAGGGAAAGCGTTTCTGCGACTGTCAACTACTGGTCCGTCATGGTTTACGAAAATGGAAAGCCACATTTCTCAACAAGGTATGAAATACACATAGTCGACAGGGTCGGTGCAGGAGACAGTTTCGCCGGTGCTCTCATCTACGGAAGCCTGATGGGATTTGAGCCACAGAAGAAGGCAGAGTTTGCAGCTGCAGCCTCCTGCCTCAAACATACAATACCCGGTGATTTCGCAGTTCTAAGTGTGGAGGAGATCGAAAAACTCGCATCCGGTGCCACCTCTGGCCGGGTAGAAAGATGAGGAGGTGAGAATGTGCGTCTCAGTAGAGAGACAGTGAATGAAAGACAGGCCTGGGAAAGAATAGGTGTCAGGCCTCCATACTTCGACCTTGATAGTGTGGAGAGAAACACGAAAGAACGACCAAAATGGGTCCACTTCGGTGGAGGAAACATCTTCAGGGGGTTCGTGGCAGCCGTTCTTCAAAACCTGCTGGAAGAAGGAAAGGAAGACACCGGAATAAACGTGATAGAACTCTTCGATTACGAAGTTATTGACAGGGTTTACACACCTTACGACAATCTCTCCATAGCGGTCACCATAAAGCCGGATGGAAACTTTGAAAAGAGAATCATCGCGAGTGTGATGGAAGCACTCAAAGGAGATCCCACACATCCTGACTGGGAAAGAGCAAAGGAGATCTTCAGAAGTTCATCACTTCAAATCGCTTCACTCACCATAACGGAAAAAGGTTACAACATCGAAGACCAGGCTGGGAACCTCTTTCCCCAGGTGATAGAAGACATGAAAAACGGTCCAGCCTCACCCCAGACATCGATGGGAAAAGTCGCCGCTCTGCTTTACGAAAGGTTCAAAGCAGGAAGGCTTCCCATTGCACTTCTCAGTCTCGACAACTTTTCCAGAAACGGTGACAAACTCTACAGTTCTGTGAGGAAGATCTCAGAAGAATGGGTGAAGAACAATCTTGTGGAGAGAGAGTTTCTGGATTATCTGGAAAAAGACGTTGCCTTCCCCTGGAGTATGATAGACAAGATCGTTCCAGGACCATCCGAGTTCATCAAAAAGCACCTGGAAGAACTCGGCATCGAGGGAATGGAGATCTTTGTGACATCCAAAAAGACACACATCGCGCCATTTGTGAACATGGAGTGGGCTCAGTATCTGGTGATAGAGGACAGTTTTCCAAACGGCAGACCAGAACTTGAAGGTGCAGACAGAAACGTCTTTTTAACAGACAGAGAAACTGTCGAGAAAGCCGAAAGGATGAAAGTGACCACCTGTCTCAACCCACTTCATACGGCACTGGCAGTTTTCGGATGTCTTTTGGGATACAAAAAGATCGCAGATGAGATGAAAGATCCCTTGTTGAGGAAACTCGTGGAAGGTGTGGGAGAAGAGGGTATAAAGGTCGTGGTGGACCCTGGAATAATCAACCCCAGGGATTTCCTGAACGAGGTGATAAACATTCGACTGCCCAACCCCTACCTTCCAGACACGCCTCAGAGAATCGCAACGGACACCTCGCAGAAGATGCCCATCAGGTTCGGAGAAACGATAAAGGCATACCACGAAAGACCCGATTTAGATCCAAGGAGTTTGAAGTACATCCCCCTTGTGATAGCGGGATGGTGCAGATACCTCATAGGAATCGATGATGAGGGAAAAGAGATGCAGTTGAGCCCCGATCCTCTGCTCGAAAATCTCAGATCTTACGTTTCGAAGGTAAAGTTCGGTGATCCCGACTCCGTGGATGATCATCTGAAACCGATCCTTTCCAGCCAGCAACTTTTCAGAGTCAACCTGTACGAAGTTGGCCTTGGAGAGAAGGTGGAAGGACTGTTCAAAAAGATGATCACAGGACCTGGTGCGGTGAGAAAAACACTCGAGGAAGTCATCGGGAGGGAAGATGAATGAAACTTGTCTTCAGATGGTTCGGAGAAAAACACGACACAGTAACCCTGGAACAGATACGCCAGATCCCGGGCGTGGAGGGAGTGGTCGGTGCGCTCTTCGACATCCCCGTGGGAGAAGTCTGGCCCCTTGAAGAGATCATGAAACTCAAAGAAACCGTTGAAAGAGCCGGCCTGAAATTGGAAGTCATCGAGAGTGTGAACGTCCACGAAGACATAAAACTGGGACTTCCAACAAGAGACAGGTACATAGAGAACTACAAAGAGACGATCAGAAACCTGGCAAAGGCCGGTGTGAAGGTAGTTTGCTACAACTTCATGCCCGTTTTCGACTGGATGAGAACGGATCTTCACAAAAAACTCCCGGACGGCTCTGAAACGATGGAGTACGACCACAGTCTCATCGAAGGAGTCACACCGGACGAACTCATAAAACGTGTGAAAGAAGGTTCTCAAGGCTTTGTCCTTCCTGGATGGGAGTGGGACAGACTGGAAAAATTGAGGGAGACGTTCGAACTCTACAAGAACGTGGATGAAGAAAAACTCTTTGAAAACCTCGTCTATTTTCTCGAAAGAGTGATTCCTGTTTGCGAAGAATGCGACGTGAAACTCGCCATACACCCGGACGATCCACCTTGGAGCATTTTCGGTCTTCCAAGGATCATCACCAACAAAGAGAACATTGAAAGACTCCTCAAAGCAGTCGACAGTCCATACAACGGTATCACACTGTGTATGGGTTCACTCGGTGCAAACCCGGAAAACAACATCCCTGAGATGATAAGGTACTTCGGAAAGATGGGAAGAATTCACTTTGCACACGTGAGAAATCTGAAGTTCACCGGTGAAAAAAGATTCTACGAAACAGCCCATCCATCCTTCTGTGGCTCGCACGATCTATTCGAGGTGATGAAGGCGTTTCATGATATAGGCTACGAAGGATACATCCGTCCGGATCATGGAAGACTGATCTGGGGAGAAAAAGCACGGCCCGGATATGGCCTCTACGACAGAGCACTCGGTGCCACCTACATCCTCGGTCTCTGGGAAGCGATAGGCAAGATGAAAGAAAGGTACTGCTGAGAAGAAAGGGGGCGATGCCCCCTTATTTTTCTTTCAGTTTTTCTTCCATGACTTCCTTTATCGCATAATAGCATGGCTTTGGATTGTAATTTTCGTCGAAGATCAAAGCCTTGCCATAACCTTTGAAGAAACCCGGCACCCAGGAGTACTTGTCCGTGAATCCCCAGAACTGGATCGCCCTGACGGCAGGGTTGTCCAGACAGATCTCGAAGATCCTCTTGTAAACTTCTGCCTGTTTCTTCAGATAGTATTCTTCCGAACCACTAAGGGGAATCCTCACGTCCATCTCCGTGATGTAGATCTGAAGACCAAGTTCTGCGAATCTTTCCAGGTTTTTCCTGAAACTCTCGTAATTGAGTCCCCTGTAGTCTATGTGCATCTGAAACCCTATTCCATCTATAGGAACTCCTTTTTCCTTCAGATCCTTTATCATGTTGTAGACGAAGTTGGACTTGGCGTTGATCTCTTCGATGCTGTAATCGTTGTAGATGAGAATCGCATCTGGATCTGCTTCCCTTGCCCAGATGAAGGCCTTTTCAATGTACTCAGGACCGATCGTTTTATACCAGATGCTCTCTCTGTAGGTTCCAGAGTCACTCACCGCCTCGTTCACAACATCCCAGATCTTCACTCTGCCCCTGAAGTGAGACACCACCGTTTTTATGTGATCTTCAAGAACGTTCAGGAGTTCTTCTTTCGACCATTCCTGGTCTGTGAGCCATCCAGGGAGCTGGTTGTGCCAGACGAGGGTATGACCGTGTACGATCATGTCGTTTTCCAGTGCAAATTCGACGTGTCTTTCGGCAGGTTCGAAGTTGTATCTGCTTCTTTCCGGATGGATGGTATCCCACTTCATTTGGTTTTCGGGCGTGAGGATGTTGAACTCTCTCTTTGCAGCTTCCATGTACTTTTCTGCGTCGGGAAGAGACCAGAAGTTGTTTCTTGATGCAAATCCGATGTGAATGTTCAACTTTTCTGCGAGCACTCTCAAGGGTACATCCTGTGAGCCAAAGGATGAAACACATCCGATCAGAAATAACAACAGAACAGGCAATCCTTTCATAACATGAAACCTCCTTTTTCATTTGTGTACGGAAATATGATACCAGAAAGAAAAAAAGAGAAAAAAGAAGAAAAACGACAATATTCTGAAATAATCTCTTGCAGGCCGGAATAATCTTCAATATTTATGAAAAACGGGTCTTGATTTTTCAAGGAGATTTCCATTAAAATATTTCCCGAAAGGAAAAAATATACATACAATCAAGGGAGGTGAGTTTTCATGAAGAAGTTTCTTGTGATCCTGTTCGTTGTTTCCATGTTCAGCCTCTTCTTTGCACAACAGCTTCCGCCAGGGATTCCCAGAAACGAGACGTTCATAGCCGACAACCTGACAGGTAGAGCTGCTAACCCCGGTAACTTCAACATCTGGGCCACCTGGGTCTGGAACGACAGGGGTATTCAGAATTTGCTTCTGGAACCGCTCTGGTGCGTTGAGTACGCTACTGGCGAGATCATCAACGCCCTTGCCGCAGAACCTCCAAAGTACAACTCCGACTTCACAGAACTCACCATAAAACTCAGAAAGGGTGTCTACTGGAGCGATGGCGTACCGTTCACAGCAGATGATCTAATTTACACCATCGAACTCGTCAAAAACACACCGGGAATGGGATACAACTCCCAGATGCAGCAGGTAAAAGAGATCGTGAAGGTGGATGATTACACAGTCGTGATTAAGCTTAACGCACCCAACTCCAGATTCCACACCTACTTCCTCGACAGATGGGGTGCCCTGAGACCTCTTCCGAAACACATATTCGAGAAAGTGGAAGATCCTCTCACGTTTGATTTCAACCCACCCGTTGGAACAGGGCCTTACGTTCTCAAAGGATACGATCCTGGAGGATACTGGACGCTCTGGGAAAGAAGAGAAGACTGGGACAGAACACCAACAGGAATGCTCTATGGCATGCCACAACCAAAATACGTGCTCTTCATCACGTACGGTGGTCCCGAAAAGCAGGTTCTCGCCATGGCACAGCACCAGCTCGATGCAGCTGATCTCACGCTTGAAGCACTCAAAGCCGTTCTCAGCAGAGTCAAAACTGCAAGAGCCTGGAGAAGAAACTTCCCGTGGACCGTCAACATCGACCCATGTGTGACAGGGCTTCACTTCAACACAGCCAAAGAACCCTTCAACAATCCTGAAGTGAGATGGGCACTTACGCTTGCGATTGACATCGTCGAATACGCAGCTAACGCATTCGACGGAGCAGTCACCCTGAGCCCCATTCACATTCCTCTCACAACTGCATACTACAACTGGTACTTCACAAAACTTGAAGATTGGCTGAAGAACTTTGAACTCGACCTTGGAAACGGAGAAAAGTTCAAACCTTACGATCCAACAGCAGGATTCAGGCTGGCTGAATACGCAAAGAAGAGAGGATACCCCGTTCCTGACAACCCAGAACTGATCAAAAGGATCTTCGGGCCTGGATGGTGGAAATACGCACCCGATGTTGCGGCGAAACTTCTTGAAAAGAACGGATTCTACAGGGACAAAGATGGAAAATGGCACCTGCCCAACGGTGAACTCTGGAAAATCACCATCACCACGGGAACCAATCCGGCTCACCCGGGTTACAGAAACGCCTTCGCAGCCGCTCAGGCGTGGAAGAAATTCGGTATCGATGTAACGGTCCAGACAACAGATGCAGCGGCAACTCTTGATCAAAGAGGAGAATTCGAAGTCTCAACAGACTGGCCAGCAGCAGAACCGTGGGGTGGACATCCGGATCTGTTCAGAACGCTCGAGCCGTTCCACTCCAAATACATCAGACCCATTGGAGAGAACGCGCCATGGGGTAACTACGCAAGATGGAGCAATCCTGAAATGGACAAAATCATAGACGAGATACAGCAAACAACCTGGGGAGACACGAAGAAACTCATCGAACTTGGAGTTGAAGGTCTGAAGCTTCTCGTCAAAGAAATGCCAACGATACCGACGTTCAACTACCCGGGTGTCATAGCATGGGATGAGTACTACTGGACGAACTATCCAGGAGCGGAGAACATGTATGCACAGCCGTACCATCACTGGCCCAACTTCAAGTACATGCTTCCGTTCCTGAAACCAACCGGTAGAAAATGATGTAAAATATCTTTCAAACGGGGGCCGGGGGGATAACCCCCGGCCCTTTAAAGAGAAAAGGAGGTCAGAGATCTTGAACTTCGTGAGAAGGTATCTTCTCCCAAGACTGATAACGTACTTTCTTGTTATCTGGGTGGGAATCACGATGATCTTTTTCATACCGAGGTTTCTACCTACGGATCCGGTACAGCAGTTCATAAATCGTCTTGTAGCCCAAGGAACGTATATGGACCCGAAGGCGATAGAAGAGATGACAGAAACTCTGAAGGAGCTTTACGGACTGAAAGGAAGTCTGTGGGAACAGTACATAAACTTCTGGAAACGCTTTTTGAAGGGTGATTTTGGTCCTTCTTACTACCAGTTCCCAACGCCTGTGATAATACTGATAAAGCAGTCTTTACCGTGGACAGCATGGCTTCTTTTGGTGACAACCCTTCTTTCCTGGATCATAGGAAACATCCTTGGAGGTCTTGCGGGGTACTTTTCGAACAGAAGATGGGTGAAGATACTCGATGGAATAGCAATGGTGATAAGACCGATGCCGTACTATATCCTTGCCCTCGGACTCCTGATTCTTCTCGCATACATCATTCCCATCTTCCCAATTGGAGGCGGCTTTGCGATAGGGATGCAGTTCACCTTCAGCTGGGAAAACCTTCTGATCCTGTTGAAACACGCGTTTTTGCCGGCTCTGTCCCTGATACTGATCGGTGTGTTCATCTGGTTCCAGGCGATGAAACTCGTCGTTCAGAGTGTGAAGTCAGAAGACTACGTCAAGTACGCCAAGATGGGAGGAATAGAGGAGAAGAGAATCGTTCGAAGGTACGTCATAAGAAACGCCATGTTGCCACAGATAACAGGACTTGCTCTATCTTTAGGTCAGATCTTCGGAGGAGCCTTGATCACGGAGATCGTGTTTTCCTACCCCGGTATTGGAACACTCCTCTACAACGCCATATTCACGGGTGACTACAACCTTTTAATGGGGGTCAGCACACTTTCTATCCTTCTGATCACAACGAGTATCCTTTTGATAGATCTGCTTTATCCCCTGTTCGATCCGAGGGTGAGATACAGATGAAAAGGGAGTGGAAAGAATGCAGGTGTTGAAGGATCTGTTGAGAGATACACGCTTCAGATTCGGTTTTATAGTGTTTCTGGTTCTTGCGGGACTTTCTGTTCTGTCTTTCTTTTCGCCCTACAACCCTTATCTGTGGAACCAGGTTCCAAGGGATCTTCCTCCCCAGTGGCCCCACATACTGGGTACAAACTCCATGGGACAGGATATCTTCTGGAAACTCACCTTTGCCGTGAGGAACTCGCTCATCATGTCGCTCATAGCGGGTCTTGTCTCAAGGATCATAGCGATGATCGTGGGAATGATCGCCGGATACAAGGGAGGAACCGCTGACAGGGTACTGATGTTTCTGAGCGACTCTTTCCTTGTGATACCTCTTTTCATCATAATCGTTCTCATTGCCACGATGGTGAAGGCACGGCTCAGTCTACCCATGCTGGGACTTCTTCTTGGCGTCTTCGGCTGGGCATGGGATGCGAGGGTCATAAGATCCCAGGTTTTGAGTCTGAGAGAGAGGGATTTCACCTACACTGCCCTCCTTTCAGGTTCGAAGGCTCTGGCCATCGTCTTCAAAGAGTATCTGCCGTTTTTGATTCCTCTCATCTTCGCAACGCTCATCGGTAACATGTCCTGGGCGATCGGAATGGAGATCACACTCGCAATCCTGGGTGTTTCCAACCTCGACATTCCAACCCTTGGCACCATGCTCCAGTGGTCGATAAACTACCAGGCACTTCTTCTGGGATACTGGTGGTGGGTATTGACACCGGTCATAACATCAATCTTTCTGTTCATAGCGCTGTATCTCATCTCGGTCAGCATCAGTGAGTACCTTGATCCGAGGATGAGGATACAGAGAATAGGACAGGCATGAGGTGATAGCGGTGGAAGTGTTGAGGACAGAGAATCTCAAATCTTACTACATTCTGGACATATTCGGCAAAAAGAGAGTGGTAAAAGCGGTGGACGATGTGAACATATCGATCAACGAGAACGAGATATACGGCATAGCTGGAGAGAGCGGATGTGGAAAGAGCACGCTTCTCAAAGCGCTCTTTGCTGCGATAGAACCTCCTCAGAGAATCGTGGGAGGAAAGGTACTGTACAGAGAGAACGGAGAAGAAATAGATGTTTACTCTCTGAATGAAGAGGAAAGAAGAAAGTTGAGGTGGAGTTTCATCTCTTATGTTCCACAGGGATCGATGAGCGTACTCAATCCCGTGGTGAAGATAAAAGAAACCTTCAAGGACTTCATAGAGAGTCACACAAGCGGAAAGACAAAGGAAGAGGCCTACGAGATGGCAAAAGAACACATAAAAGAACTTGGCCTTCCGATAGAGATCCTCAACGCCTATCCACACCAGTTGTCCGGTGGTATGAGACAGAGGGTGACAATCGCCCTTGCGACCGTCCTTTCACCGAAGGTGATCATCGCAGACGAACCCACAACGGCCCTCGACGTTGTGACACAGAGAGGTGTGGTGCAACTTCTCAAGGAGATACAGTCCTCAAGACAGAACACCATCGTTCTGGTCACGCACGACATGGGGGTTCATGCAAACGTGGCAGACAGGATAGCGATCATGTACGCAGGAAAGATCATAGAAGAGGCAAAGACTGAAGAGATCTTCGAAAACCCCATGCATCCCTACACGAAATACCTTATATTCTCACTTCCAAAGTTCGGAGACAAAGGAAGAAGAGAGAGCGCCCCAGGAAGTCCCCCTTCCCTTGCAGACCTTCCACCGGGCTGCAGTTTCCATCCAAGGTGTCCCCATGCGTTCGACAGGTGCAAAAAGGAGACACCACCTCTCAAAGAATACCTGCCAGGGCACAAAGTCGCATGCTGGCTGGTAGAGGAGGGAAAGAATGTCGCTTCTTGAGATAAAAAACCTGACGAAGATCTTCACCATAGGGAGCATCTTTTCTAGAACGAAGATAGTGGCCGTGGACAGGGTGAACTTCGACATAAAGGAAGCAGAGATCTTCACCCTGGCTGGAGAGAGTGGCTGTGGAAAGACCACAACGGCAAAGATCATCCTCGGGTTCGAAGAGCCCACCTCCGGTGAGATCATCTACAAAGGAAGGAAGATAGAAAGGGTGCATGAAAAAGAAAGGAAAGAACTCTTGAAGGAGATACAAGCGGTCTTTCAAAATCCGTTTTCCACGTTCAACCCACTCAGGAAGGTGGACAGATACTTCTACGAGACACTCTTCAATTTGGGCATAGCGGACACGAAAGAGAAAGCAGAAGAGATCATCAAGGAGAAACTTTCCGCCGTTGGGATCTCCTTTGAGGAGTTCTCGGAAAAGTATCCAAGCGAATTCTCAGGAGGACAGCTTCAGAGGATCTCCATTGCAAGGGCGCTTCTTACGAACCCATCGCTTCTTGTGGCGGACGAACCCGTTTCCATGGTGGACGCCTCTTTGAGAATGTCCATCGTGAACCTCTTTAAGGACCTCAAGGAACAGTACGGTGTGAGTGTTCTGTACATCACACACGATCTCACAACAGCGTACTATGTCTCAGACAGAATCGCCGTTATGTTCAGAGGAAACATAGTGGAGCTGGGACCGGCAGAAAAGGTCCTCATGGAACCTAGGCACCCTTACACCCAGCTTCTGAGAGAGTCTGTGCCTGAGCCAGATCCAAAGAAGAGATGGAACATCAGAATAAAACTGTCTGAGACAGAACAGACCGAGTACCTCAGACAGGGTTGTAAGTTCGCTGGAAGGTGTCCAAAGGTGATGGATATCTGCAAAAAAGAACCACCTCCGTATTTCGAAGTCGATGGTGTCCAGGTGAAGTGTTTCTTGTACAGATAAGGTGAAAACATGAAAAGACTCCTCTTTCTAATGCTGGCGCTGATCTTTGTGAACTTAGAAGGAAAGATACTTCTTGTTATTGGTCAGGATTTAGATTCAGTCAGAGAATACGTGAGATCCGGATACTTTCCAGTACCTGGTGGGGTGACAACGTACACTGATATCGCAACCCTCAACGGTCTTTATAACGATGCTGACTGGGGAGCCGGGTTGATAAATGCGAAAAAGTGTCTGGAAGAGTTTCCAAACTCTGCTCTTGTGATCGGACTGTACATGGTCAACATGCTGGATGGTGTGATCTCAGGGAAGTATGATCGTCAGATAGAGATTCTTGCTGAGTTCATCAAAGAAGCAAACAGATTGGTGTATCTCAGAATCGGATACGAATTCGATGGAATATGGAACAACTATGATCCAGAAAAGTACAAGGCCACTTTCAGGTATATAACAGAAAAACTCAGGGATTTCCTGGGAGACAAAAAGGATCTTCTCTTCACAGTGTGGCAGTCGTGTTCTTCTCCTTTGAACGTGATTCTTAGAAACTATCGAAAACCGGACATTTCACTCTGGTATCCCGGAGATGATTATGTGGATTTTGTGGGATTGTCCTGGTTTCTGCCTGCGAACGAGAGATATCGAAAGGCACCTTCTCAAAAGGAACTAGCAGAAGAGGTGGTAGCTTTTGCAAGGTTCCACAAAAAACCTGTGATTATAGCAGAGGCATCTCCACAGGGATACAATCTTTCAGAACTTACAAGAGCAAACATCAGTCCTGTTTTGGACGGTCCTGCTGGAGAGAAAAAAGTGAAAAAGACACCTGAGGAGATCTGGAACGAGTGGTTCAAACCTTTCTTCGAATTTGTGTATGAAAATTCAGACGTGATAAAGGTGGTAGCCTATATAAACGCCGACTGGGACTCTCAACCCATGTGGGGACCACCTTATGCAAACGGATACTGGGGAGACAGCAGGGTTCAAATCAATCCCGTAATCAGAGATTTGTGGCTGAAAGAAATCACAAAACCCATATGGAAACATGGTGAATGAGGAGGGAGAGGTATGGAACTCTACAGAGATCCATCACAACCGATTGGGGTGAGGGTGAGAGATCTTCTCTCAAGGATGACACTTGAAGAGAAAGTGGCCCAACTTGGATCGGTGTGGGGCTACGAGTTGATCGACGAGAGGGGAAAATTTGCAAAAGAGAAAGCAAAAGAACTTTTAAAACATGGCATTGGACAGATCACACGACCTGGAGGTTCCACAAACCTTGAACCACAAGAAGCAGCAGAGCTCGTAAACGAGATACAGCGCTTTCTTGTGGAAGAAACTCGTCTTGGAATACCGGCGATGATACACGAAGAATGCCTCACCGGATACATGGGTCTTGGAGGAACCAACTTTCCACAGGCAATAGCAATGGCGAGTACCTGGGATCCAGATCTCATAGAAAAGATGACATCAGCGATCAGGGAGGACATGAGAAAGATTGGAGCCCATCAAGGACTTGCTCCCGTTCTGGATGTGGCAAGAGATCCGAGATGGGGAAGAACGGAAGAAACATTCGGAGAGTCTCCTTACCTTGTTGCAAGGATGGGAGTTTCTTATGTAAGAGGACTTCAGGGGGAAAACATAAAAGAAGGTGTCGTTGCCACAGTGAAACACTTCGCAGGGTACAGCGCCTCTGAAGGTGGAAAGAACTGGGCACCGACAAACATTCCCGAGAGAGAGTTCAGAGAGGTCTTCCTCTTCCCGTTCGAAGCAGCAGTCAAAGAAGCAAGGGTGCTCTCTGTGATGAACTCCTACAGTGAAATAGACGGTGTGCCATGTGCTGCAAACAGAAAACTGCTCACTGATATCTTGAGAAAAGACTGGGGATTCGAAGGTATTGTTGTCTCTGACTATTTCGCGGTGAATATGCTCGGAGAGTATCACAGGATAGCGAAAGACAAGGCAGAATCTGCAAAACTTGCTCTTGAGGCGGGAATAGATGTCGAGCTTCCAAAAACAGACTGTTATCAACATTTGAAGGATCTTGTCGAAAAAGGAATCGTACCAGAATCGTTGATCGATGAGGCCGTTTCCAGGGTGTTGAGACTCAAGTTCATGCTTGGGCTTTTTGAAAATCCATACGTTGACGTGGAAAAAGCAAAGATAGAAAGCCACAGAGAACTTGCCCTCGAGATCGCAAGAAAATCTATCATCCTGCTCAAAAACGACGGTATACTCCCACTTGAAAAGAACAAAAAAGTCGCTTTGATTGGACCAAATGCAGGTGAGGTGAGAAACCTCCTCGGTGATTACATGTATCTTGCCCACATAAGAGCCCTTCTTGACAACATAGACGATGTCTTTGGAAACCCACAGATTCCAAGGGAAAACTACGAGAGATTGAAAAAGAGTATAGAAGAACATATGAAGAGTATTCCTAGCGTTCTCGATGCCTTCAAAGAAGAGGGAATCGAGTTCGAGTATGCGAAGGGCTGTGAAGTGACGGGAGAAGACAAAAGCGGATTCAAAGAGGCAATAGAAGCTGCAAAAAGGTCCGACGTTGCCATCGTCGTTGTCGGAGACAGATCCGGCCTCACCCTCGACTGCACGACGGGTGAATCCAGAGATATGGCAAACCTAAAACTTCCAGGTGTCCAGGAAGAACTCGTTCTTGAAGTTGCAAAGACTGGAAAACCCATCGTCCTTGTCCTTATCACTGGAAGACCCTACTCACTAAAGAACATCGTCGACAGAGTGAACGCCATCCTTCAGGTGTGGCTTCCTGGAGAAGCCGGCGGAAGAGCGATCGTTGATGTCATCTACGGAAAGGTGAATCCCTCTGGAAAACTTCCGATCAGTTTTCCAAGAAGCGCAGGCCAAATCCCTGTCTTCCACTACGTCAAACCCTCTGGAGGAAGGTCTCACTGGCACGGAGATTATGTGGACGAGAGCACAAAGCCCCTCTTTCCCTTCGGACACGGCCTGTCTTACACGAAGTTTGAGTACAGCAACCTGAGGATAGAGCCAAAGGAAGTGCCTCCGGCCGGAGAGGTTGTGATAAAGGTCGATGTGGAAAACGTGGGAGACATGGATGGAGACGAGGTGGTTCAGCTTTACATCGGTCGGGAGTTTGCAAGTGTGACAAGGCCTGTGAAGGAACTGAAGGGTTTCAAGAGGGTTTCTTTGAAGGCGAAGGAGAAGAAGACGGTTGTGTTCAGACTTCACATGGATGTCCTCTCCTACTACGACAGGGATATGAAGCTCGTTGTGGAGCCAGGCGAGTTCAAAGTCATGGTGGGAAGTTCTTCTGAAGACATAAGACTCATCGGCTCTTTCACCGTCACCAGTAGCAAAAGAGAAGTACTTGGAAAGAGAAAGTTCTTCACAGAGGTCTACGAGGAGTGATAAAAAATGGCCTTCTTCGATATGCCGCTTGAGGATCTGAAAAAGTACCGGCCGGAGCGGTACGAAGAAGAAGATTTCGATCAATTCTGGGATGAAACACTCAAAGAGAGTGAAAGGTTTCCTCTGGACCCTGTTTTTGAGAAAGTGGACTTTCACCTCAAGACGGTTGAAGCGTACGACGTTACTTTTTCTGGATACAAAGGACAAAGGATAAAAGGTTGGCTTCTTGTTCCAAAGTTGGAAGAAGAAAAACTTCCCTGTGTTGTACAGTACATAGGTTACAACGGTGGAAGAGGTTTTCCACACGACTGGCTGTTCTGGCCGTCGATGGGTTACATCTGTTTTGTAATGGACACCAGGGGTCAGGGAAGTGGCTGGATGAAAGGAGATACACCGGATTACCCTGAAGGTCCAGTCAATCCTCAGTATCCTGGATTCATGACGAGGGGCATTTTAGATCCAAGAACTTATTACTACAGAAGGGTCTTTGTTGATGCAGTCAGAGCGGTAGAAACAGCTATTTCCTTCCCCCGAGTGGACCCGAACAGAGTGGTAGTGGCGGGAGGCAGTCAGGGTGGAGGAATCGCACTTGCAGTGAGCGTCCTGTCAAACAAGGTGAAGGCTTTACTATGTGATGTTCCGTTCCTGTGTCACTTCAGAAGGGCTGTGCAACTTGTTGATACACATCCATACGTGGAGATCACAAACTTTCTCAAAACTCACAGGGACAAAGAAGAGATTGTTTTCAGAACACTTTCCTACTTCGACGGCGTGAATTTTGCGGCAAGGGCAAAAATACCTGCCTTGTTTTCCGTTGGACTCATGGACACCATATGTCCTCCTTCGACAGTCTTTGCTGCTTACAATCACTACACCGGGCCGAAGGAGATCAGGATCTATCCGTACAACAACCATGAAGGAGGAGGTTCTTTCCAGGCAATTGAGCAGGTGAAATTCTTGAAGAGACTATTTGAGGAAGGCTAGAGGCTTTTTTGTCACAGGATGTGTCAGTACGACAAATTCTGTTTCAAACACACTTCGGAGCACCCCTTCGTCGAGGACCTCGGGGGGTGCTCCGATTTTTATGATCCTGCCGTTTTTCATCACAGCCAGCCTATCACACAGAAGCGATGCCACGTTTATATCGTGAAAAACCGCCACGATGGTCTTCCCGGACTCTTTCAACTTTCTCATCACGTTGCCCACAAGACTCACGTTACTGTAGTCAAGGTGAGCGGTCAGTTCGTCCACAAGGAGGATCTTCGTGTCCTGGGCGATCGCCTTTGAAAACACAACCTTCCTTTGTTCACCAGCACTCAGCGTCCAGAAGGTTCTCGAGGAAAATTTCAAGGTGTTGGTCAGTTCCAGGCTTTTTAAAACGATCTCCTCATCTCTTTTGCTCGTTCCATTCAGAAGGCGCTGATGCGGAAGTCTTCCCATCTCAACGATCTCTTTTACGGTGAAATCGTACGAGGGGAAGAAATCCTGAGAAACGAGGGTGATGGTCTTTGCCATCTCTTTTCTGGAGACCTCCCATGGAACTTTTCCAAAGAGAAGCACCGTTCCTTTCTGAGGCTTCAGAAGTCCCGATAGTATCTTCAAAATGGTAGTTTTTCCAGATCCGTTTGGACCTATTATTCCAAAGAATTCTCCCTCCTCCACGGAGAATTCGATGTTTTCCAGAGAAAAACCCGTCCTGTATCGAAAATACAGATTCTCCACCTTCACCGCCTTCAACTCACACACCCCTTTTCATGAGAAAGGCGAGAAAAGGAGCACCCAACAGAGCAGTTACGACTCCAACGGGAAGTTCCGTTGGGGAAAACAAAGATCTCGATACCGTGTCGCACAGGGTGAGAAGAACTCCTCCCACGATCACACTCGTCAGTGCCGACCTTAGGAAACCAGGGCCCACAAGGTATCTGGCGATGTGAGGAACTATGAGACCAACGAAACCAATGACACCGCTTCTGGAAACGAGAAAAGCCGTGGTGAGGTTTCCAAAAAGAAACGTGATCACCTTCAAGGTCTCCACGTTGATCCCCAAAACAAAAGCCTCTTCTTCTCCAAGAGCCATGGCGTTGAGATGTTTTGAAAAGACCACAGAATAGAGGAGAAAAAATGCGACGACTACGGAGTAGAAAGTAACGTCTTCCCAAACGGTTCCCGAGAAACTTCCGAAAAGCCAGAGAGATATGGTGGTCACGTTTCTTTTGAGGAGAACGATCGTCATGTATGTGAGGGAACTGAAGAGAGTGCTGATCACGACCCCCGCAAGGATGATGGAAGTCACGGGGAAACGGCCTTCCCTCCTTGCAATGAAGAGGGTGAGAAGTGAGGCAATCACTGAAAAACCAAAACTGAGAAGCGGGATGCGGTATATCCAAGAAGCGCCGATGACCTCTGCAAGATAGAGTGAGAGGACCGTCCCGAAAGAAGCCCCAGAAGAAATTCCAAGAAGGTACGGATCGACAAGGGGATTTTTCAGAAGATTCTGGAAGACGTTTCCAACCAGGGAAAGCCCTGCTCCCACAACGAAACTTGCAAAGACTCTGGGGATCCTCAAGGACAGTATTCTTTCAACCAATGGATTTTCTTTCAAACCGAAGAGGACCCCCAAAATTTCGAGGGGGTCCAGTGACACACCACCAAAGAGTATTCCAAAGAGAAAGCTGATCATCAGAATCGGAAGAATCAATTTCTTCACCGGTTGCTTCCTCCGTAGAAATAGTTGTACAGAATGTCGAGGAGTTTGAAGACATCTGGAGATGGCTGAGAGGCGAGGTTGCCATCCACAGTGAACACTTTTTTGTTTTTCACGGCATTTACCTCTCTGAAGGGATCAAAATCGAGGATCTTCTTTATCTCCTCGTCCTCCGTTCCCGGAACATAGACTCCCACGATGATCACATCAGGGTTCTGCGCTACAACGTATTCGAGCGACAGCTGTGGCCAGCCGTTTGGACCTGCAATGCCTGAGGCGATGTTCATTCCACCAGCGAGGGAAATGATCTCGTCCAAGTAAGACCCTTCTCCACAGGTCCATATTTCCTTCACATCAGATCCTGGAGCGGAGATCAGATACAGAACCTTCGGACGTTTTAAGGGAGGAATGTTGTAGGCTTTCTTCCCTATTTCCAGCATTTTATTCTTCAACTCACCTGCTTTTTCAACCGCAAGCTCTGTCTCACCGAAGATCGTTCCAAGAAGCACCACGTCCCTTATGATGTCATCGAGCGAGGTGGGGTTGATCACCAGAACCTTCAGTCCAACCCTCTCAAGCTTTGCAACCTCGGGAAGTTGAAACCCACCGAACATCAGGACAAGATCCGGATTCAGTGCCACCACTTTTTCGACGTTCACCGGAACCATCGCACCGACTCTTTCCGCTTCGTAACTGTCGTAATCTGTCACGCCGACGATTCTATCTTCCAGCCCCAGAAAGATCAGAAACCTTGTCGCGGCAGGAGAGAGGCTGACCACCCTTTCCGGAACAGTCGCGAATTCTACCACTCTTCCTGAGTCGTCAACGACAGTCACGGCAAGTGTGAGGATGGACACCAAAATGAACAAAAGAACACTCAGTTTCCTGTGCACGATCATCCCTCCCTAAAACGAAATATTCCCACCTTCCTGGCACCGAGGAAGGTGGTTCCCTTCACCGCGGGCGGGTTTCCCGGCTTCCGGATCATCCTACTCCCCGCGCCTTCCCAGGGCAAGAGCCCCAGTGGCATCCGTGCGGGTTTCGTCCCCGGTCACGGTGGCGGCCCCGCGCCGGATTCTCACCGGCTTCCCCTTTGAACCCAAAAGGGTACCTCGCGGTGAGGGAGGTTTTCCAAAAGAATCATACCATAGATTTCGCCCGCTCCATCTCTTCAGAGAGAAGGTGTTTTAAATGATAATCTGAGTTCTCCAGTATCACCTGCATCCCTTTCTTTGTCTTCTGTTGGATGATGATCGGAGCCCGGAGATTTATCGTTGCCTCTTCTGGTTTTCCAGGGGGTATTGTCAGAACGCAGAAAAAAAGCAGTTCATCTTGATTCGATACCCCGAGTTTCTCAAGGTCTTCAGACGGTACTACAGGGTCATAATCGGGTCTTACAAGCTTTGGATCCACAACGGGAAGGCCAACATGGCTGTCTTCCAGGGAAAGCAACCACCCTATGGGAAAGGTCTCCTCTGGAAATATCAGTGCGAACTTTTTCAGGTGCTCAAAACCTGGTATTCCTTCCTCGAATACAAAGATCTGGTCATCGGTTATTTCTATCTCTCCGAGTTTTGTACTGTAAACCACATTATCACCTCACAAAATCCACCAGAGTAGCCTGAAGAACCCTGCTTGCCGATTTCAAGGCAGCTTCCAGGACGGATTGTTGCATCGCAAGATCCGTTACAAGTTCTGTTATATCGGCATCTCTTTCCTTGGAAAGGTACTCAGTGAAGAAATAATCAAGATCTTCGATTCTTCCCTCAACCATTTCTATGAATCTGCTCACTCCACCCACCTTTCCCGTTACTTTTGTGACGTTCTCTTCAAATAAAGAAAGATCCTTCAAAGAAACATTCGATATGTGAGAAGATATTGTACTGTCATCAAGGTTTGAGCGCAGAAGGCCGGCCACTTCATCCAGCACCTGAAATATATTCCTTCCATCGTTCAGTTTGAAGATCTCACTTGCTGTGACACCGTACTCTATAGAGTGACCCAAAACGAGCACGGAACGACTCTTGTTGGCAGAAGGAGAAGTTACTATTTTCCAGGAGTTGTTTTCATATCTCACGGCCTCACTAAAAACGTCGTATCCAGAGAAGATGTACTCGTTCCCAATTCTGGTATTTGCTATCTCAACAAGATTGTCCCTTATCTTGTCGATTTCTTCTGCTATTGCCTCACGCTCTGCTTTTGAAAGCGTTCCATTCGCAGCCCTTACGAGCAATTCTCTCAATCTCTGAGAAATAGCAGAAACGGTCTGTAAAGCGCTGTCGTATGCATTCACATAAGTTTGAATATGATCTATGTTCCTCTGAAACTGTTCGAGTTCTCTCTTTCTTGTCATGATGTCGCTTGCCCTTTTGGCAACAACGGCATCATCACTTGGATATCTCACTTTGTAACCCGAAGAGAGCTGATCGTGGAGCTTTGCGATTCTTTTCAAACTCGTCTGTATATTGAACAGCACCCTGTCGCTTATCATCTTGTTCGTTACACGCATCTTATCACCTCACCATGTTTATCACGATCTGTATCATTTCATCCACTGTACTGATGACCTTGGCGGCAGCGCTGAAAGCGTGCTGGTATTCTATCATGTTTGCCATTTCTTCATCGAGGGAAACTCCTTTTACTCTTTCACGTTCGTTGTCTATCTCTTGCTTGAGAATCTCAGTGTTGGTTTTCAAACTACTGGCGGTTTCCGCCTCAACACCAAGTTCCGCGACAACACCTCCGAAGAATTCGTAGAAACTTTCCTTTCCATTTGACAACATCTTTCTGGTATAGAGATTCTGGATCATCTCAAGAAGTTTCGGATTGGCAGCTCCAGTGGGGCTTATATCCACCACATTCCAGTTGGAGTTCTCAAGAGCGTAGCCGATGTCAACAGCGAGATTGTTCGGGTTGGACGACAACGAAGAACTCACCTCAAACTGGTTGACTATGTTCAGAGGTTCGTCGAGCGGTGCCTTGTCGAAAGTCAAGATGTCCGCCACCTTAAACCTTTCTCTCAGTGTATCAAAATTATCGTTTTTCGACACCAGTGTATAAGAATTTGTCCAGTCGAACGTGGTCGGATTGTTGTCTGGATCGATGAGTCCTAGAGCTTCGAAAAACCCTTGTGGACCCTTTATTTCCATCATCCTGAGATCGAAATCGTAGAGTGAGGTGGCCCTGAGAACAAAAGAGTTGTGAGGTGTGAGATCGGCAAGAACTCCCGTACCTTTTTCATTGATCTTTTCAACGATCGTCTCCAGAGTATCCACAGCCGGATCGATCTCTATATCGGTGGAGTTTATCGTAATTGTGAAAGCACTGGTGGGATCGAAACCTGTCTGTCCGTGGAAAACATTCTCCAGTGTGTCTTTGTACTTCAATACTTCGTAATTTCTGATGAAAGCATTCGATTTTGTGAAGAAACTGTCATCACTCAACACGTTCACCGCCGATGGGTCGAAGTTCAGATGCTCATCAGGAACGATCACCAGCATGTTTTCCCCCGTGGCTGGATCAGTGTAGATCTGAGCCATCAAATGCGAGGAGGAATTTATGGAAGATGCGATGTTCGACAGGTTCACACCGGACGAGAGATCTATGGAGATCGTTTCAGTTTGTTTCGATCCATCCTCGAGTGTGTACTCGACGTTCACGTTGTAGACACCAGAGGAAAGTGAAGAAAGATCAGATTCCTTTATGGTGAGAAAACCTCTTGTCTCAGTCTCAAAACCCATCTTCGAAAGAGAATTTCCCAGAGAAAAGAAAACCTTGTTCCTGAGATCTCCAGAAGTGTCCTCCAGATACAGTCTGTACCCTCCTGCGTGCTGGCCAATGTTCAAGGTTGTCCCAAGCAGACTCCAAGACAAAGCAAGATCACCAATGGTCATTCCAGGAGTAACAGCCAGGTTTGATGACGTTCCTCCTCCAAAGGAAAAAATCAGGTCGCTGGAAGTAAAGGTTTTCCCAGTTATTTCCGAAACACTGGTTGCAGAATGAACACCCGTGACCACATGGTAAGGTCCCATCTCAAGTTTTCTGTTACCTTTGAGTCTGAATATCGCTGGATCATTTGAGAAGGACTCGATCTTTTTGAAAAAATCAAGGTTCGTTGTTACACCACCTGCTTCAAATCCATCCCTGTGAATAAGATTGATCGCGTCTGTTGTGAAAAGAACAAATTCATCGAGCTTTCTCATGTATTTCACAATGGTTGAATCTCTCAGATCCAGGAGTGCTTTCAACTTTCCATCGCTGAGAATCAGCTTTGCGTTACCAACAAAGAGCTCGTGATAACCTTTTCCATATGGCCTTTCTAGTGCACGAACTTCGTTATAAGTGGAACCATTCAGAACGATCTGGTTTCCTATTCTCAGTGTGATTTGCCCATCTTCCGCTTCCGTGTAGTTTATATTCACAAGGTCCGACAGTTCATCTAAGATCCTGTCTCTTTCATCGAGAAGATCGTTTGGAGGAGACTTGAGAGTCATTCCTATTCGAATCTTGTTGTTCAGATCGGCAAGTCTTTTTATCATCTGGTTTATCTCAGAAACCCTCTGCACGATCTCATTGTCTATGTCTTCCCTGAGTTGTTCCAGCCTCCCGTAGAGATCCTTCATCTGGGATACCATCTGTTGTGCCCTTGAAACGACTTCTGCCTTGGAAGCGGTGTTGGAAGGATCAGACATAACTTCCTGAAAGGCGTTCCAGAAGTTGTCCACAAGGCTTCTGATACCGTTCTCTCCCGGCTCTGACAAAAGCTGTTCTATGAAGTGTAGGTTGGACAGTGTGGTATCCCAGTAGTTGTACCTGTTGTTCACCTGTCTGTACTGGATATCGAGAAACGCATCTCTCAATCTCACTATCGTTCTGACCCTGGAGCCAGTTCCCATTTGAAGAGGAATGGAGGGCTGGGTCAGTGTGGTCAGAGGAATGGGAGGAGTTGCCTCTATAACGGGACGCTGCCTGGAATATCCCGGTGTGTTTGCGTTCGCTATGTTGTGTCCGACCACGTTCATCGCCAGTTTGTGAGTGTATATTCCGGTGAGTGCCGTGTTGAGGATGCCGAACATGGACATATCAGGCATGTTCAGGACCTCCCAAGGAAAGTGGACGGACCGTCTTCATCGAATGAACCATCTTTTCTGTACGTGACACTGTTTCTTTGAAGCCCGAAGACAAGATCTATGTATCTCAAGTGAAAGTCTATAGCCTGCTTCAACTTTTCTACTTCAAACGTGATCCTGTTCAGGGATTCGAAGAAATCTTTCAAAATCAATATCATCTCTTCATCATCTTTGTACATCTCCAGAAGATCAACGAGTTTCAATCCCTGACTATGCAAATTCAGAGCAGCTTTTAATTCTTCGTTGACCATTTCCATCTGGAAAGACATTTCCTCAATGCGTCCGATAACACCTTCCAGCTTCTTGAAATCCTTCGTTACAATAGCCTCAAGCTTTTCTTGTAGAAGCTCCCTAAGTTTTTCCATAAGATCTATTTTTTTCGTCAGAACGTTCTTCAATTTCTCTCTCTTCATTCGGACAATTCCTCCAGTATCTTCCGAGCGAGTCTTTCCGTATCAACGAAATAGTTTCCACTCTCTATGGCTCTTCTCAGCTCTTCTACGAGTTCTTCTCTCACGGAGGAGATGTTCTTTGCCTCTTTGGAGAGTTCTTCCACACTCCAGGTATGGCGAAGCTCGATTCTGTCTCCCTGCTCGCTCTTTTTCTTCTCCCTTGATTTTTCTACGGAAGGTCCCTTTATTCCTTCAAGAGGATTCACTTCCCTTGGCCCGTTCACGCTATCTATCACCATCTTCACCCCCTTCCGTATAATATTATCGGTTGATTCTCTTCAGATTTGAACCGGGAGGAATCGAAGTGTCCAATCTGAAAAAAACTCTTTCTTTTTCGCTGGGAACCTTCTTATCCAGGATCACGGGCTTGCTTCGAGATATGATACTCGCGGGAACCTTCGGTGCCTCATCTGTCCTCGATGCCTACTACATCGCCATCATTTTTCCTTTTTTTCTGAGAAGGACCTTTGCCGAGGGAGCAATGAGTTCTGCCTTTCTTCCGATCTACAACCAGCTGAAAACCAGAAAAGAAAGAGAAAACTTCGCCTCCGCTGTTCTCACATCTCTGGGGCTTTTTACCGTCGCGATAGTCGTCTTTTCCGAAGTGTTTCCCCATCTCATGGTGACTCTTTTCGCAACAGGATCAGAAGAGAACACAAAGTCACTTGCAGCAAGTCTTCTTCGAATAACATCTCCCTTCATCACCATCGTTTTCGTCTGGGCAGTTTTTTACTCGATTCACAACTCTTCACACAGATACTTTCTGCCCGCTTTGACACCGATGTTCTCAAATCTTGGTGTGATACTGGGCAGTCTCACCGGCGATGTAAAATGGGCAGCCGCTGGCTTCACGCTTGGTGGCCTTGCAGGGTTGATCGTTCTTTTGCCTTGGAAAGAAGGATTCAAGTACAGACCGAGCTTCAAAGGTCTGTCGTACTTTTACAAGCTCTTTTTCGCCACCTTTTTGACTATGGCAGTTTCTCAGGTTACAACAATAGTGGATGTTAACGTGGCCTCTTTTCTGGATCCAGGATCCCTTTCACTGATACAGCTTTCCAGCCGTCTTTATCAACTTCCGCTGGGTATCTTCGGTGTGGCCGTCTCCACCGTTGCGCTCTCGACACTCAGCCAAACGGAGGATTACGACAAAGATCTGAAAGACTTCGTCATGAAGAACCTGTTTCTCACCCTTCCATCATCCGTTGGTCTTTTTGTACTCTCTGAAAGACTCATCTCTCTTTTGTTCGGATACGGGGCATTCACCACAGAAGCCACAAAGAGAGCGGCAGAAATCCTCTCGATGTACGCTGTGGGACTGTGTTTTGTTTCACTTTTTCAGCTCCTTTCACGTGCCCACCACGCCCAGAAAAAAGTCAGATTTCCTTTCAAGGCCACCCTGCTTGTCTCTTTCATAAACATCGTACTGGACATCGTTCTCGGTCTCACCACGGGAGCAAAAGGCATTGCCCTTGCCACCAGTATCTCCTATATGGCAGGGTTCTTCTTTTTGTTTTTCAAAACCAGGTTATCTTTCGACGTGCAGATCCTCAAAATAATCGCTGCGTCAAGCGTTATGGGAACAACACTATCTTTTGCAAAAGAATTTCTTCCAGGAAGAGTAGGAACCATTGTTCTTGTACTTCTTGGAATAGCAGTATATTTTGCCGTCGGAAAGATATTGAGAATAAAGGAAATAAAGGAAATTTTCACGACAGGATCGCACTGAGATAACCCACTACCTCAAGCGTGTCTCCCGACACATCTCCACTTGTGGCGTGTTTCAAAATCCTGACACTGGAAAAGCCAAGGTTCAGAAGAACCGCAACTCCTCCATAACCACACATGCTTATGTCCTCTTTCACAAGGTATTCATAAAGTAACCTGGGATCACGCTTTTCTATCGCCTCTACAACGAGGAAGTCTTTCTTCAGGGTGGTCTTCTGATCCTCGTAATGGTTCAGATCGGTGGAGGCTATTATCAAGACATCACTGAACTTTTTCATCAACTCACGAACGGCGAAGGCAAGATCTTCAGCGACCGTTGAACTCTGATCCATCAGACATACTGGAACTATGGAAAAATCACCGAAGACAAACTGAAGGAAGGGAAGCTGGACTTCGATGGAGTGTTCTCTAAGGTGTGAAAGAGTGTCCTCTTCTGCGTATCTGGAACTGTTCAGCAGAATCTCTACCGCTTCTTTGTTCACAGGAACTCCTCCAAGTGGAGTCTCCCAGAACCCTTCCGGCCAGATCCCCACAGGCTTTCCAAGACCTGTGTGGTTCGGGCCGATTATGACAACAAGTGAGGGCTTTCCAAGCCTTGCTACTTCGAGAAATCCCCAGGCCGCAACTGGACCACTGTAGATGTAACCTGCGTGGGGAGAGACAAGACCGACAGGATTCTGAAGATCCTTTTCAACAGGACCAGGCAGCTCGCCTGGTCCTATCTTTCTGTCGAAAAAGCACATTCTTATCTGCTCGATCAATTCGTCTCTACGAGATGGATAAAAAAGACCCGCCACAACAGGTTCTCTAATCATGGTTCCACCACCCTGACAGTGACGAATATCATAAGATCACGCTTTTCTTTGTTCTCCGATTTTGTCCTGAAGAATTGACCTATTATTGGAAGATCTCCAAAGAAGGGTAGCTTACTTTCACTCACGTTCGTCACTTCTCTGATGAGACCACCTATCACGATGGTACTGTTGTTCTTCACAATGAGATGCGTCTGTGCTTCCCTTGTTCTTTCCCCCGGGACTTCGTTTATGTAATTTCCAGGCTCACTAGCCTTGACAAAGAGGTCCAGTTCTATCGTATCGTCACTCCTCACATACGGGGTTATTGAAAGTTCTATACCAGTTTCAAGGAACTGTACTTCCGGAGTTCCATCGCCATTTGTGTCTGTGACGTACGGTATCCTGTCCCCTATCAGGATCTTCGCTTCTTTTCCGCCGGTTGTGACGATCCTCGGACTTGCAAGGATGTCATCAAGGGTGTCGCTCTTCTGATCAGAGAAACGGAGAGACAGAGAAGAGTTCAGAAGGTCACCGAAGATTTCCTCAAAATCAAGATAATCCGTTACAGAAAAAGACATGCTTGCTCCAGAGGACCCCAGGTTCACTCCTGTACCACCCAGTTCCAATCTCCTCTCTTTGGTCACTATATCTATCAACGATTTGTCCACTATCTTTGCAGAAATTTCCACCTGCTTTGTTGGTCTCTTCAGATTTTCTATGATTCTGTCCAGCTCTTTCTTTATCGTCTCAGAGATTCCCGTCACCACCATGAAGTTGTTCAGAGAATCCACATAAACCGTTCCACCGTAGAACTCTATGAGCGCCTTTATCTGATCGAAATTGTGTGGAATATCGTAGAAATAACGCTTTGCAAGATCCTGTTTGGGCTTAGAAACGACGTACACACCGTTTTTCAAATCGAACAGATATCCATAGTTCTGAGAGACAAGATCGAGAAACTTCTCCCAGGTGATACCATCCACTCTCATTGTGACCGTCTCCGATGGGGAGTCCACGAACATAATAGAAACTCCAAGTTCAGAAGCGGCTTCTCTGATGAGATCGTAAAGTGAAACGTTCTCTGCCCTTATGCTCAGTTTTCCGTTCGATACGGTTACATAATCTTTCTTTGCCCTCGTCAAAGCTTTTTCTCTCTCTTCTTCGATGAGTCCTGCTGCCTTTTCAACTATGTCTTCTGGACCTTCAACAACCATCTGGCCCATCTTCGGAAAGATCGTGATTTCAAGACCATCGAAGAGTTCTTTCAAATACGCAGAAAGTTCTGCGGGATCGACACTAGAAGGTATAGAAACGTTTCTTTTTGCTTTCTTCTTCGACACTTCCTGCTCCTTTTCCAGGAACGAATCGAGGAGCTTTTTCACTTTCCCAGATTGAAAAACCGGAACTTCCACCAGTACCAGATTGAGCCTGTCGAGGTAAACAACCTGCTTGACTTCCGGTATGAGCACTTCAAGGAACGTTTTGAACTGGTCGAACGGAAAGCCGGCAGGTACCTCGAGCGTGAGACGATCTAAAACGTTCTCTTCCAACACCTTCTGGTGCCTTTCATAGAAGGAACGATATATGTCTGAGAGTTTCTCCACAGATTCCGAAGGTCCTTTGAGAACAAGGAGTTTCAATTCGCCAAGGGTAATACACAGAACATCCGGGTACAATTCCTCTGAGAAAGCCACGAACTCGTTGACCGGGAAAGAAGAATCTATTTCAAGAAATTTCACTGTCTCTTCTGTCCGAACTTCCCCCAGTTTTTCCAGGATCACTTTGAACTGCTCCTGGGCCTTTTTCACACTTTCTTCTGGCCCTTCGAGCAAAGCGATACCGTCCATCACTTCATAAACAACTCCCGTGTTTCTAGCAACTATATCTAGTACCTTTTCAGGATCTTGCAGCCATTTTGGAAGTTCAACGAACGTTTGAACCATTTCCTTCGAGCTCAGAATCTTTTGAAGAAGATCCATGGCACTTTTGACTTCAAGTTCGCTTCCAATAACGGCTATCTCATTTCCCAGTTCTTCCACAGAGACATCGTAGAGTTGACTGAGCACCGCCTTCAACCTGTCAGAGGGAACTGTTTCAACCTTTTTCACAAACCGCACTGTTTTCTCCTCAGAGACGATGACTTTCAGTTCTTCAACTGCTTCCTGAACTTTACTTTCGTCCGTACCACTGATCATGAGCATTTTCAACGCGGGGAAGTAATCAATCTCCACATCGTATTTTGCTAAGGCGAACTTTTTCAGATCCTCCAGGCTTTCTTCTTTCAAAGAAATCCTCAGAAATTGAGTGTATCTTGTCTGAATTTTGTTCAGATAATCCACAGCACTATCAACGGAACTTAGAGGTCCTTCAACGAAGACGAAGTTCCCCACTTTGTTCACCAAAACACCGTACATCCTTGAAATGGCCTCGAGCAGTTCCGATTGAACATCCTGCTTCAACTCCAAGGCTCTCACAGTGAAGTTTTTTCTTCTGAATTTCAGGAGCTTTTCCAGAACGGGATAGATTTTTTCGTACACGCTTTTAGGAACAGAGAGAGACACTTTTACATTTTCCCCATCGATGTTCAGAAGTTTCATTCTGGAAACAGGAATACCGAGAAACTGAAGCACCTCTTTCAGGAAAGTCTCTTCACTCTTTTTCACATCAAAGTAGTATGTGTTACCAAGCTCAAGGTTGTTTTGCGCTATGAAGTCCACCAGATCTTTCTCTCTGTCCAGCGGCACCTGACAAATGACAAGGTTCATCTCTTCATAGGCCTGAGCATCTATCCCAAGAATCAATTTAATCAAACTGGCTGCAGCTTTTGGATCATAAGCGTAGAAGACGAATTTTTTCGTGGGAACGGTCTGAGGCTCCATCTGTTCTACACCTGTTTCCAGGATCTTCAAGTACCTTTCAACCTTCGCGATGGTCTCCGAATCTCCCACGAGGATGACTCTTGACACCGGCTTCAAAAGGTGATATTCGAACTGGTAAACACTCTTCAGTGCAGACAACAGTTCTTCCACTTTGCTCGTTTCCACTGAAAAGGAGACTTCTTTCTGCTGGAGAGGGGGAGAGACGGAAAGAAGACTCGCCACAAGGTCGTGCTCTTCTGATGTTCCATAAACAAAGAGCACCGATTTCGAAGGAAGGTAATCTATCATGGCCTCCTGTGAGATGAGGCTCTTTATTCTGTCTGCCACAGTCTGATCTTTCACCTTGTATATTCCCCAAAATCGCTGAAACCTGCCAGAGACCTCTTCGTATTTGCCTATGAACATCGTTCCATCTGGAAAGTAGGCGTAGGCAACCTCTCCAAAGGTCACGAGAAGATCTCTCAAGGCATCCTCTGGTGTGACGTTGTTCAATTTTAGACTCGTAGTTGCGTTTTTCACACTTTCTGAGACTATTACGTTGAGATTCAATCTCTCAGCGAGGTACTTCACCATATCCTCAAAGAGCATGTTCTCAAAGGAGACATCTATTCTTTCTTTGCTTCTTTGAAATTTCATGATCACCCTGTTTCCTTCCAACTCGTAACTTCCCGGAAAAGGAACCAGCAAACTCGCAGACACCATTACACCGTTTCCCACGTTCACAACCCGGACGCCCTCAACGGGGCCGACACCAACCGGAACCATAAACCTGCTTATTTTCATCTGGATTCCTTTCAAAAACACGGAAAACACGGTTCTGGAAGAATTCATCTCCGCTGAGATATCCTCAACTGGAGAAGAAATCTGGATTTCTATGAGCACCTGATCTTCTTCTATCCGCGGCAACACTCCTACAAGTTCAGCGGAAAACAGCGCCCCCACGATTAGAAGGAAAAGACCAAAAAGAACTTTTTTCATGTTCAACACCCCTTTTCACCTTATTGAGAAAAATCTTCCATTTTCAACATCCAGTACCAGCACTCCCAAACTAGAAACGTAGGTGACAACGTACCTTTCGAAAATAGGGTTATTTCCTGAGATCTCAAGGCGCTTTTTGCCGTCGGAAAGAAAGATCTTCACACCATCCGCCGTTTTTATGAAACCAAGAAAATTGTAGTTCAGCGCAGGAAGAGTCATTATGAGGATATCAGCCGCTTCTTTCCCAAAAGCGAGTCTGACAGGATTGAAGACTTTCGGCAGATCTTCAAGAAGGTCTTCGATCACCATCTTCTTCAAACTTGGATCGATACGTATTTTACTCACAAGAGAGACAAAATCCACCATCTTTTCCTGCTGAAGAGTCACTACCGCACCTGAATTCCCTTTGAAGAGATAGAAGAATGCCACTACCCAGACTGCCCCCATCACCACCAGTAAAACGATCGTTCGACGGCTCATTGTTTCACCTCTTCCACATCCAGAGAGATCTTTACTTTCGGCTGAGATGTTGACAGTCCCAGAAAGTCAACAGGTATCACTTCTTTTGCATCGATCACCATCTGTTTCACCGCCACCTTCCTTGTTGATATGAGCTTTCTTATTAGATCTTCTGCCTCCACCACGTTGATTTCCCCGCTTTCTGGCTTTCCGTCAAAATCGGGAGTACTCTCTATAGCTTTCAGAACCTCCATGTACTCTTTTTGTTTTTCACGAAATATTCTGTATGCAGGTGCAAGGTTTGCCAGTTTTTTTTCAACCTTTCTGGTGTTGGACATGAATATCACAAAGTCTGGAACAACCAGGCCAAACACCAGAACCAAAAGCGTAAGGACAGAAAACCAGACGGCGAACTTTCTGTTGATCCCTCTCATTTCTTCGCCACCTCGTACTCCAGCCTGTATTTTTTCATGGTGTATCCTTCTGGCAGATGCTCTTCAAACAGAAGTTTTAGATTTATTCTCTCATCCTTCAGAAAACTCTCTGGCAAAATCTCTTGAGGTTCTCTGGAAACTTCATAAAATTCCAGAACAGCCTTCTCCTGGGAAAAACTCAGGTAACTCAACGTCCTGCCTTGCTTTTTAAAAATCTCTGTGAACAAATGAGAGAAATTCTCCCATCTCTTTCTCTTTTCGAGATAGGCATTCAAAGAATTCACCTTGAATTCCAATGTTTTTATCTGATTCAACAGCACATCCTCAATCCGGGACACCTCTGCCAGATTCCTGGACGAATCGATAGAGAGGTCTATCGAGTAAGCATTGAGAATTTCCGCATACCTGTTCTCCAGATTTTCCACCATCTGTTCCTTGACATATCTGAAGTAAACGTTGAACGAAATCGGTGGAAGCAACATTGCAATGAGGAGAACAGCGAACGTAGTCAACTTCACCTTACGCTTCTTATACGGATAGATGTTTAACTTTTCCAATTTCCCTTCCCCCTCTCAACAGAAGCCCCAGTCCTCCTGTCGACACACTGGATTTCACAGAAGGAATAGGTCCTTCCTTTAAGACCGCACCTTCAAACTTCTGCAAGGCTTGTACGAAAGGATGGAAGAAAACAGGTGGATCGATGATGTAAAAGAACTGGTTTGCCCTATCGAGCGAAACCTCGTCGAGTGATATCTTCACCTCTCTGTCCAGCTCCAGAAGAAAATCTCCAAAGTACGGCTGAAGGAAATCCAGAGAAACTTCTACCATTCCCTCGAACAGTTCTTTCGGTTGTATACCTGTGTTTTCCACTACAACGTCCATGTAGTCCCAGAAGATAGAAAAGACCATCCTGCAGGATCTATAATGATCGTCTTTCAGAACCACAATGGAGTAGTAGTCGTTGAAAAACGAAGCCACAACGAGAACGGTGATTCCCTTTAGGCGCCTCTTGAAATAAAAATCGAAGAATTCCAGATACTTCACAACATCCGGTATCACCACATCCGTTTCAGGAAAGCCTGCTTCCATCAACTCCGAAACGAACGCTTTCACCTGATTCACTTTCGACACGAAGAACAGCCCTTCTCCCTCGTGTATTTCAAGAGGAGCAACGATCAGCTGTTCGGGAACTATTCCGAGGTTCCTGGATATCTCCATGGTGGCATATTCCATAGCGTTCTGCCTGTTCAGAGATGGTGGTACCTTTATCCTCATGATCAGAACGTTCTCCATGGGCATGTTCACAACTACGATGTCTTCAAGGTCTTTCTCCATGCCTTTCATCAAACTGGAAATGGTTTCCTTTCTTTTTTCGTCGTCGAGAGTATCCACCACACTGGACACTTTTTTTAAAACTCTGAGCTTTGAACCTCGTTTTCTGGCACGAACTACCTCTACACAGTGGGAACACAGATTCAACGCCAGAATATCGTTGTAGAAGATCTGCAAACTATCTCCCCCTGTATATCCTCATTCTTCCGGTGACGGGCTCAACCGTTATTCTCCATCCCTCACCGTAAACCGTGCCGGCCGTTGATACAAAACCGTTCATGAAAGTGACGTCTTCACCAGCGTTCGATCCTTCGGATTGAAAAGAAAACGGGAAACGATAGACCGTCGTTTTGTTTTCATGTGGATCGTAAACAGTTATTCTTCCAGTGTCTACTATTGTTAGAATACCATTTTTAGAGACTAATTCTAGAGATTTCATGGCCTTTATCTTGACAACGATCGATTGAACATCCTCTTCTGATTCTTTCCAAAGAATGGGGATGAAAAAGCACATTATCATAAGTGAAAGAGCAAGGACCACGAGGATTTCAACTGTACTCATCCTCCGATACTCCTTTGAAGTTGAAAGACAGTGGTGTAGATAGAATACGCAAGAAAAGCCACGAATCCGCCAACTCCAGCTATCAAAAGTGGCTCCACCAGTGAAACCAGTTGTTTCACACTGTTTCGCACGATGTCCTCGTAGAAATCTGCCACCCTTTCCATCACTTCGTCAACCTTTCCCGTTTCCTCACCTGTTCCTATCATCTCATAGATGAGCTGAGGGAAAACACCACTCTCTGCAAAGGTATCTCTCAATGTCTTTCCTTCCGACACTTTCTGTACCATTTCCTCACTTTTTCCAACGATAGAAGGTGAATTGGAAGCCTGAGCCGCCATCTTGATCGCGTCTGTTATTCTCACACCACTGCTAACAAGGATTCCGAGAGTCCTGGCAAAACGTTCAAGTCCCATATTTTGTCTGAGCTTTCTGACTGGAGGAAACAGGAAAGAAAGGTACTCTTTTATGTAAGTTCCGTACCTTGATTTCATGAGAACGAAGAGTCCAAAGACAGCACCAGCCACAACGACAGAAAACCACGGCCAGTTTTTACTGAGAAATTCGTTCACCTTCAAAAGGGATTGAATCGTGGGTGATAAAGGAATAGAGGTTCCAAAGGCTCGAACAAGATTGGGAAGAATGTAGAAACTGATCACAAGAACGATCACAACGGCAAAGAAAAGGACAAAAAGAGGATAGGCCATTGCGGATTTTACTTCGTCCTGAAGTCTTTTTACACTCTCATAGAAATCCGCTGCCCTCCTCAGGGTTCTGTCCAGCACGCCTCCCTCTTCTCCTGCCTCCAACATACTGATCAACACGTTGTCGAAGACACCCACCTTTCGGAAGGCATCGGCCAGAGTGTCACCGGTTTCCACGTTGATGGCTATCTCCAATATGATCTTTCTGAATCGTTTCGAGAAGACTTCCTGACGAGCGAGTATGTTCAGTGCCTCTTTTATCCTTATACCGGCCGATATCATTATGGAAAGCTGACGACAGAAGGTGGCGATTTCACTGATGGAGATCTGAAAGAATGGAGTGCTCTTTTTTGGACCTTTACGTTCTTCAACGCGAACGACCATCAAACCTCTTTCAGCGAGAAGTGAGATTGCCTTCAACTTGTTTTCCGCTTCTATAACCCCCGTTACTTTCTTCCCGCTCCCCTCCACGGCCACGTACTTGTAAAAAGGCATCCTAAGAGATCATCCCCTTTATCCTCAAAAGTTTCACCACGTGTTGCTTTTCCTGATTTATTATGCTCCTGACAAGATCCTTTGCCCTCTCATTTCTCAGAAGCTCAAGGATTTCGTAGTAAAAGATTATAGTCTCTTTTTCCACGGATATGGAAAAATCGATCGCCTCTTCCACAGATTTTTCTTTCAAATATTTCTCCATCGTGACAGTATCAGGGAAGAACCTTCCCTCCACAAAGCTTTTCAGGTACTCCTCTGCGTCTTCGAGATTCAGGTACGTTTCTTCGTCTACCCCCAGCTCTTCTCCTATGCTCTCAAACGTTCGGGCATGCTCTGCCTCCTGACGAGCCATGTAAGAGAAGAACTCCTTTATATCTGGTTTTTCGAAACGTTCTGCTAGTTTCCTGTAGAACTCTTCTCCATCTTTTTCTACCCTTACAGCAATGTTTAATAGTTCCTTTGCCGAAAACATGTTCACACCTCCTTGAGAAAATTATAAAACATCTCTTTCAAAGTTTGAAGATTTTTTATTTTCATTATCTCATCCCTGAATCTTCTTGATCCCTTCAGATTTCTCGTGTATCCCACCATGAATTTTCTCATCTCTTTTACGGCTTTTTCTTCTCCCTTATCCTCCACCAAAAGGTTCAGATGCATCTCAAAAGACCTTAAAATATCGTCTACAGAGGGCTCAGAATACCTTCCATGCTCCAAGAACTCTTTTATCTGTTTGAACAGCCAAGGCCTTCCAATTGCACCGCGGGCAACGAGAACTCCATGACAACCACTTTCTTCGAGGGCCCGTTTGGCGTCCTCCGGAGAGAATATGTCCCCACTCACGAAGGTGGGAACTTTTTTGTCCAGAACAGAAAGACTCTTCCAGTCGGCTTTTCCAGTGAAAGCCTGAACAACCGTTCTTGCGTGAATGAACACTTCGTCAACACCTTCATCCACAAGGATCTGGTAGATCTTCAAGATCTGGTTTTCATCCCAGCCCAGGCGTGTTTTAACTGTGAATTTTCCTTTCACATGCTTTCTAACTTCTCTCACAACCAACCTGAAAAAATCCAGATCTTTTAAAAGACCTCCTCCTGCTCCTTTTTTAACCACTTTTCTCACAGGACATCCTGCGTTCAGGTCTATCCACGGGTATTTATCAGAAAGTATCCTGGCCGCTCTGGAAAGCTCCTCGGGATCATTTCCAAATATCTGAACGGCCACGTTCTTTTCTTTTGGAGAGGGAAGAAGTTCCCTCGTTTTCCCCGAATCCATAAAAAAACCTTTTGCACTCACCATCTCAGAGAACGCAAAATCTGCTCCCCACTTAAAACACACCGTACGGAAGGCTCTGTCAGTGTACCCTGCCATCGGTGCAAGTCCCACTTTGACCATAGAAGGCTTCCACCTCTTCCCTGATTTCTTCCGGGACAAATCCTTTCAGAGTCTTTCCGGCAAGAGCCCTTTTTCGGATCTCAGTGGAGGAGATCTGAATTATGGGCATATCCAGAAAGATGATCCTGTTCAGATCACCCAGTATTTTTCTGGCATGTTCATGATAAGGCTTTCCACAGTAACGCGGATAAACAACCAGGTTCGCCTTTTCGAGGATATCACGGTACCTGTACCACTTCTCGAAATAAGATAGAGCGTCCTCTCCGACGATGAAGAATGGTTTGGTCTTGTACAGACTGGAAAAATGTTCTATGGTGAAGATCGAGTACGAAACACCTCCCCGCTGCCTTTCATAATCGCTCACTTCTATATTTTCGATGCCACCGAAGACTTTCTTCAGCCATTCGAACCTCTTTTCAAAAGGAATGGACGTTTTCTTGTGAGGAGGATTGTAAGCGGGAACCACGACCAGCCTGTCCAGTTCCAGGATCTCCAGAGTGTACAGACACACAATAATATGACCGACGTGCACAGGATCGAAGGCTCCACCGAATATTCCCACTCTACTCCCTGTACTCGAACTCGAAATTTCCGATCCTGACAACATCTCCTTCTTTCACCCCTGCCTCTTTTAGTTTCTCTTCCAGGCCGTTTTTTTCAAGAATCTGCAGAATCAGAAGCCTTGCATCTCTCTGGTTCAGATCGAATCTTTCCACCCACACTCTGAGGCCTTCTCCTTCAACCACCCATTGTCCGTCTTCTTCCTTCACAATCTCTATTTCAAATCTCTCAGGAAGTTTCCTCCACACGGGAGCAGGTTTTTCCATTGGGTGATCTTTCTTTTCTTTTCTCTCTTCCCTCTCTATTCTCTCCTTTCGAACTATGGAAGCCACCTTGTCAAGGAGAAGATCAACTCCCTCGCCCGTTACGGCAGAAATCGGAATAACTTCCTTTCTTATTGAATTTTCGATCTCCTTTATTCTCTGAGGAAGTTTTTCTCTTTCCAGAAGATCTATCTTGTTTGCGACCACTATCTCCGGCTTTTCCAGGAGGAACGGAGAGTATTTCTTCATCTCCTCTCTTATGATGAAATAGTCTCTTGCTGGGTTTTCCCTTTCAAAGCCACTCACATCGAGCATGTGAACTATCACGAAACACCTTTCAACATGTCTCAAAAAGACGTTTCCAAGCCCAACCCCTTCACTTGCTCCCTCGATGAGGCCAGGAATGTCAGCGACCACAAAACTGAAATCACCGTATTTGACAACCCCCAGGTTGGGAACAAGAGTGGTGAAGGGATAGTTTGCTATCTTCGGCCTTGCGTTACTGATACGTGCTATCAGAGAAGATTTCCCGACGTTCGGATATCCCACGAGCCCCACATCTGCTAAGATCTTGAGTTCAAGTTCCAACCACCTGGCTTCACCCTTTTCACCCTTTTCTGCGATCAAAGGAGCCTGTCTTGTGGGTGTTGAAAAGTGAGCGTTTCCCCTTCCTCCTTTACCTCCACGTGCAACACAAACTACCTTTCCCGGCTCGTCCAAGTCTGCGATGATCTGACCGGTGGAGGCATCCTTGACTACTGTTCCAACCGGAACATCTATGTAAAGATCTCTTCCGTTTCTTCCTTTCATCTTCTTTCCCATGCCGTGTTTCCCATTTTCTGCAAAAAACTTCCTTTTGTTCACAAATTCGATCAGCGTTGAAAGAGAAGGGTTAGCCCTGAGGAACACAAACCCTCCGTCTCCTCCATCACCACCGTCGGGCCCGCCCTTTGGGACATATTTTTCTCTTCTGAAACTCACACAACCGTTTCCGCCGTCTCCTGCCTTCACAAAGATCTTCACACGATCAACAAACTCCGCCTTATTTATGTTCAACTTGAGACCCTCCTGAGCATCTTTTCAATCACATCGAGTTTTTTCAAAAGATCCATATCCTGAATCTTCTCAAAAAATTCCTTTATCAAGACTCTTTCTTTCCTGAATATGTTCAGCTTTACCAGTAGATCCACGGTTCCACAGGTTGTCTCCACTTTTCTGGCTATCAGTGTCTCGAATTTCTTTCTGTTCTCAGAAATAGCATGAAGAGGTGGTAAGTGAAAGTTCTTGCCGTAGTGTATCCTGTCCCCAAAAGGAGAGAGTTCAAGATAAATTTCCTGAGAAGATTCTTTCAGCAGGCTGTAGAGAAACAACACTTCGATTCTGCTCAGATTAAAAGTTTTGAAGAAGTTTCTTGGTTTGATGTACAGTCTCGGATTCTTCGGCGATTTTGGTACTTTCATCCTCTCCATTTCTCTCAACACTTCCGATTTTATGGCGCCAGCCGCAGCTGCAAACAAAACCCCTCCTCCTAGTTCTAGGAGCGTCTGATGCGGAAGAAGAACGCTCTGAACAGCATCAAGCAGAATTTCTGCTTCATCTGAGATTCCCCATATCCTGAGCTCTGAAAATTCCGCATCGATGTGCCTGGACACTTCAAAATACTCCGGGACCTTCTCTTTTACGGTTTTTGTCAACTCTTCCAGCATCTTCGAAAGGGAGTTTTTCAAATGCGGGGGTTCGTTTCTCCATCCAGCACCAAAAACCAGAGAGAAACAGAAGCTTTTTGCGGGTTTCCCTTCGAATATCAACTCCATTCTTTCCATCCCCTCATGATTTCATCGAAGTTGTAACCTTTCAACTTTGCCCTGTTTTCCACGAATCTTAGAAATTCCTCTTCGCTCATCGTCTTCACCTTCAATGCCTTCGCCTTTTCATACTTGGAGCCCGGATTTTCCCCAACGATGAGATAATCGGTGTTTTTGCTCACTGAGTTGACCACTCTGGCTCCCAGTTTTTCCAGGAACTCGATGATCTCCTCTCTTGTGAAGTTTTTCAGCGTGCCGGTAACGGCAAACGTCAGTCCTTTCAACACATCGTACTTTACGGTCTTTTCTTCGAGTTTCACTCCTGCCTTTTTCAGTTTTTCTATGATCTCCTTTGTCTTTGGAATTCTGAAGTACTCCACAATGCTCTTTGCTATTTCCGGTCCGATTCCTGGAATGTCTTTCAACGTTTCATAAGAGGCATCGGCTATTGCCTCAAGAGATTTGAAGTGCTCTGCAAGAATCTTCGCCGTTTTTTGACCCACCATCGGTATTCCAAGGCCGGTTATGAGCTTGTGAAGGGGTCTTTTCTTTGCCTCCTCTATCTCCTGAAGAATCTTTGCGATCGTTCTCTGGCCAATACCAGGTCCCAGTTGAGCAAGATCAAAGGGGGTGAGATAGAAGATGTCAGCTATATCTTTAACCAGCCCTGAGTCCACCAGTCTGTCTATGATCTTTTCACCAAGTCCTTCGATATCCAGTGCTTCCCGGGACACGAACGTCCTTAATGCCCTTTTCAACTTCGCCGGACAGTGAGGATTCAGACATCTGATTGCAACTTCGTCAGGAGAGAGTTTTCCCACTTTTCCACCACAAACTGGACAACTTTGAGGAGGCTTTATCTCCTTTTCATTGCCAGTTCGTAGTTCTGGAATTGATTTAACAATTTGCGGAATGATCCCTCCTGCCTTTTCAACAAAGACGTAGTCACCTATTCGTATATCCTTCTCTCTGATATAATCGAAATTGTGAAGAGAGGCCCTTTTCACGATAGTTCCTGCAAGCTGGACAGGTTCGAGTTCTGCCACCGGTGTCAAGACACCCGTTCGACCAATCTGTATCGTGACATCGAGGATCCTCGTTCTGGCCTGCTCCGCAGGGAATTTGAAAGCGATCGCCCACCTTGGCGCCTTGGAAGTCTCTCCCAGAACTTTTTGGAAATCGAACCTGTTCACCTTCACCACAACTCCATCAACCCAGTAGTCCAGTTCTTTTTTTCTTTCTTTCCACTCTCTCCAGTACTCGATCACCTCCTGTATGTTCCTGCACAGTCTTGAGTGCGGGTTTACTTTAAATCCTATCTCTTTCAAAAAATGGAGCGCTTCCCATTGAGTTTTGAGACCGTAATTTTCGGGATGAACAATGTAGTAGATGAAAGAATCAAGTCTTCTCGAAGCCACAAGAGCGGTGTTCAGTTGTCGGAGAGTCCCCGCCGCCGCGTTCCTCGGGTTAGCAAAGGGAGGAAGTCCTTCTTCTTCTCTCTCTTCGTTCAATCTTTTGAATTCATCCACCGGCATGTAGATTTCTCCTCTCACTTCAATGGTGAGAGGCTTTCTCAACCTCAGTGGAACACTTCGAATGGTCTTCACGTTTTCGGAAACGTCCTCACCCTCCACTCCGTCCCCACGCGTTGCTCCCAAAACGAAGCGACCGTTTTCGTACCTGAGAGCGATCGAAACACCGTCTATTTTCAGCTCGGCAACGTATTCCACTTCAGATTCCCGAAGCATCTTCTTGACACGCTTGTCGAATTCGATGATTTCCTCTTCATTGTAGGTGTTGTCCAGACTCAACATGAGTACAGAGTGCCTGACGGTCTTGAATCCCTCGAGAACCTTCCCCCCGACCCTCTGAGTCGGCGAATCAGGAGTAACCAGTTCTGGATACATCCTTTCCAGTTCTATGAGTCTCCTCATCAATCTATCGTATTCCTCATCGGTTATGACAGGATCGTTCAAAACGTAGTATCTGTAGTTATGGTATTCTATTTCTTCGCGCAGTCTTTCTACTTCCTCTATTACCTCTTTTGGAATCTGTCTCATTTTTTCACCCCCTCTAAAACATTATATCCCGTCTGGTATAATCCCGATTGGGGAGTTGAGAGGATGAAAAAGATCGTTCTGATTCTGACTATCATTCCTCTCCTTGCTTTTTCTCTCGACGTGGAGAAAGTTGTTTCGATGTACAAACAGATGCTGGATGAGTACAGAAGCGGTTCCTATCGGGATCCGTTCGTGGAGTTCGTCCATGAAAATCTTTCCCAGCTTCAAAAATACAGGTTCTTTCGAAGACTTCTTGCTGGTAGTGTAGAGAAGACAGAGTTTGCAAAGACGGCAGGAGATTACCTTTTCGTGATGTACCAAAACTGGAAGGAAGAAAGCTGGGAGAAAAAACTGGCAAACGCTCTTTTCCTTGCTTTCCTTCAGTCTGAAATGTCCGGGTCTGAACCTTCCAGAAGTACTTTGAAGAACTCACCATCGTTCAACTCCTTTTTCGGAGAGTACAAGATGTACGTTCGCTCAAACGCTCTGAACCTGCTGAGATGGATCCTCTCCTACTACACAGGTGGCACGAGCACTCCTCCCCCCGTCGAATTCAACCTTGAAATCAAAAACTTGGGATTTTCCTTTGAGGTAAATCAAA
Organism: Thermotoga sp. SG1; assembly: GCF_002865985.1. Classification (NCBI taxonomy): domain Bacteria; kingdom Thermotogati; phylum Thermotogota; class Thermotogae; order Thermotogales; family Thermotogaceae; genus Thermotoga; species Thermotoga sp. SG1. The sequence continues at coordinate 352,898 of NZ_LNDD01000001.1, read as the reverse complement.
GTGTTCCACAGGACGTCCTCACACTCCTGCCAGAAGATTTCGAAGAGAAGGTAAAAATCGCAATTGATGCTGTTCTCAGTTCAAAAGACCAATCTGAGTACAGAAGGAACGTGAACAGAAATGCCAGCCTTCTGTGGAAAGAGGTAGAAAACAAGATTTCCATCATTCAAAACAACATCGCAGACCTCTTTGAAAAAACCACCCCAAAAAAGGTTCGTCTTCTGTGGCTCAGATACCTTCTTTACAGTTTCCTCCTGGTTGCCTTCAGAAGGAAGTATCGACTGATCCTTCAGCTGATCCTCTCCTCCGAGATTCTGTTTGTATGGGGTTCAAATACGGTTCATTTGAACACGATCGAAAACATTATCTTTTCAAGCATTCTAATTTTTGCTTTCATCTTTTTCAATCTTCTGCTCATCAGAAAGAGAAAGTACGGATACACCTTGCTCACCGCCGCTTTCCTGATACTCCTGTTTGTGCCGTCTTACATCTCTGTTCGTGAACTTGGAATGGACAGAGAGTTTGAAAACTCTCCCTACTACGATCAGTTGAAATCAGAAGTCTTTGAAAGCAATAACTCCAGGGTGAAGGAAATACTCAGGGAAATGTCCGCATTGTCACTCGCAAGCAAAGAGCACACAAAGCAGCTTGTGGAACACCTGAGTCTTGTTCCAGAAAAGTTTTTAAAAGAAGGTGCTTTAAAGGAATTCGAGCCAACCCCGAACGGCATCTTTCTTCTGATCGACGAACAATCTCAGTTCTTCTCCACCTCGAATTTCGAAAGACGACTGGAAATCGCAAGAGAGATGAACACCAGCCTGGAAGACTACCTCTCAGAGGAAAAGTCCAGATACAGGCGCTACAGAAATGCGCTTGAAAGCCTGGAGCATCTGGTGAAGAAAATCTCGACGTACACCTCAAACAGGTTCGTTGAGGATCTTGAAGAGGATCTGAAAGCCTCCTTGGACAGGTATTCACTGATAACCGACGTAACTTTTTCTTTCACCGGAGAGAAGAAATACCCTTCACTGAAACCCCATCAGACGATCTCCGGGTTGAAGGAAATCTTCTGGTTCTTCCTTCTGTTCTTTTCCGCACTTCTGGGAGGAAAGTATGTTCTGATACCGGCTGGAGCAACTCTGTTTGCTGCTCTCTCAACTGCGATCAACTGGAAACACCTGGAAGTGTTCGTGGAAAGCGGAATCTTTCCGATATCCTTTGAAACCTCTGCCGCACACACTTTCCACATGGAGATACTTTTGATCGCTTTTTCTGCAATCATACTTTACAGAAATCTTGTTAAAAGGAGGGTGAAACCATGAGGAAGGTTTTCATGGTGGCTTTTCTGGTATTTGCTATCGCACTGTTTGGGTTCAAAGTTGTCATGGTGACGGACGTTGGTGGTCTCGGTGACAAGTCTTTCAACGATGGAACCTGGGCGGGTATAAAGAAGGCAGCGGATGAACTGGGAATCGAAGCAAAGGTGATACAGTCTTACGAACAATCGGACTACGTTCCAAACCTCAGCAAAGCAGCAGAAGAAGCAGACCTGGTCTTCGCGGTGGGTTTCATGATGACGGATGCCCTCTTCAAGGTTGCAAAGCAGTATCCGGACACGTACTTCGTGGGGATCGACATCACACCACCAGAAGGGCAGGTTCTTCCCAACGTGATCACCTTCACGTTCAAGGAACAGGAAGCCGCTTTCCTCGTTGGATACGTTGCAGCCGCAATGACACAGACGGGAACAGTTGGTTTCGTTGGAGGCATCCCCATCCCACCTGTGGAAAGGTTCAGGTACGGGTACGAAGCAGGAATAAAGACATACTCTGTCCTCCACAGGAAAAACTTGAAGATACTGAGAGGTTACACACAGGACTTCGAAGATCCCAAGAAGGGTAAGGACCTCGCCATGTCACAGTTCGCAGAGGGTGCCGACATCGTGTTTCATGCCTCCGGTGCTTGTGGGAACGGTGTTATAGAAGCTGCTAGAGAGAAATTCTCTGCTCTTGCAGGATCCAGCGATCTTGTCGATCTGATAGATTACTACATGGAGAACAAAAAAGGCTTCTTTGCCATAGGTGTTGATATGGATCAGGATTACGTGGCCCCCGGTGCCGTTCTTGCAAGTGCGATGAAGAGGGTCGATGTTGCTGCTTACTACGGTGTTGTCTGGGCATACGAAGGAACGTTCGAAGGTGGGCACAAGGTCCTTGGAATCTCTGAGGATGCGGTTGGAATAAGCCCGATGAAGTACACGAAAGGGATCGTTCCAAACAGAGTCATAGCGGAGCTTCTGTACCTCGAAAAACTTATGAAAGAAGGTACGCTCAAGGTTCCTGAAACACAGGAGGAACTCGACGCGTTCGAGGTACCGAAGATAGAATTCCCGTTCTGAGGAGGGGGTGTTCCCCCTCCGTTTCCCAGGGGTGATTCGGTGGAATACGCGGTTGTGATGAAAGGTATCGTCAAAAGATTTCCCGGAGTTTTGGCGAACGACCACGTTGATCTCTTCGTGGAAAAGGGAGAGATACACGCCATCGTGGGTGAAAACGGTGCGGGAAAGACCACGCTGATGAAACAACTCTACGGTCTTTTGAGACCTGACGAAGGGGAAATATACATAAACGGGACGAAGGTGGAGTTCTCCGGACCCGCAGATGCCATAAAGCACGGAATAGGCATGGTGCATCAGCATTTCATGCTGGTGGAGAACCTGACTGCCTACGAAAACGTGATAATCGGCATGGAACCAAAAAAAGGATTGATTCTGGACAGGAAAAAGGCAAGGAACGAAGTGAAGAAACTTTCAGAAGAGTACGGTCTCATGGTGGATGTTGACATGAAGATAGAAGACATGCCCGTTGGCCTGCAACAGAGGGTGGAGATCATAAAAACCCTTTACAGAGGAGCAGACATCCTCATTCTCGACGAACCGACAGCGGTCCTGACGCCACAGGAAACAGAAGAACTGTTCGACATCCTGAGAAGGTTGAAGAAAAATGGAAAAACGATCATCTTCATCTCACATAAATTGAACGAAGTCATGGCCATCTCTGACAGAATCACCGTGATGAGACAGGGGAAGGTAACTGGAAATCTCATCACCTCTCAGACTACCCCCCAGGAAATAGCAAGACTCATGGTGGGAAGGGATGTGGTTCTGACCGTTGAGAAAGAACCGAAAAAGCCTGGAGAGACCCTCCTTGAAGTGAAGGATCTGTGGGTCAAGGATAACCGGGGTCTTGATGCGGTGAAAGGTATCTCGCTCGAGGTGAAAAAAGGAGAGATAGTGGGCATAGCGGGTGTTGCTGGCAACGGACAGTCTGAACTGGTAGAAGCGATCACCGGTTTGAGGAAAGTGGAAAAGGGGAAGGTGCTTTTCAAAGGAAAAGAAATAACAGGGTACGATCCAAAACGTCTGAGGAACCTTGGTATCTATCATGTTCCCGAAGATCGTTTGAAAAGAGGCCTCATAGTTGACTTTCCCGCCTACTTCAACACCATCCTCGGAAGGCACATGATAGAACCCTTTGTGAAGAACGGTTTTCTCAACTTCAGGGAGATAAAGTCTTTTTCCAGGAAACTCTTCGAGGAATTCGATATAAGGCCAAGGAACATCGAACTTCTCGCCGGAAGCTTTTCAGGAGGCAATCAGCAAAAGATAATAGTTGCCCGTGAACTGAGTTTCTCACCAGAACTCCTTGTAGTGGCTCAACCGACACGGGGACTCGATGTGGGAGCTATAGAGTTCATTCATAAAACACTCGTATCCATGCGAGACAGGGGTGTTGGAATCCTTCTCATCTCCATGGAACTGGATGAGATCTTTTCCCTGAGTGATCGAATCCTTGTGATGTACGAAGGTCAGATAATGGGTGAGGTAAGACCGGAGGAAACGACCAGAGAAGAAGTTGGTTTGATGATGGCGGGGCACAGACTGGAGGAGATCAGAAAATGAAAGGAAGAATCTGGGCGTTTCTTGTCCCGTTTTTCTCGGTTGTCATAGCTCTTCTGATTGCGGCCGTTGTGATCGTTCTAATAGGACAAAATCCTGTGATAGCCTACAAAGCTATGATCGAGGGGGCTTTTGGAGATCTTCAGGCCCTTGCAGACACGATCATAAAGACCACTCCGCTGATACTGACTGGACTTGCAGTTGGATTCGGCTTCAGAGCAGGCATCTTCAACATAGGGGCAGAAGGTCAGATGATAATGGGTGCCATCCTTGCTACGGTGGTTGGAATGAACATGAGGGGTGTTCCACCATCGCTCGCTATTCCACTGACGATGATCGCTGGGATGCTGGGCGGAGCGGTGTGGGCGTCCATAGCGGGGTATCTGAAAGCAAAGACGGGTGCACATGAAGTCGTCACCACCATAATGTTGAACTGGATTGCCACTTACATCTCTTCTTATCTCATCACCGGACCACTGGCTGTCGGTTCCGGTACACCGAAAAGCCCGGAGATCGCTCCTTCCGCAAAACTTCCTCCCATTGTCACTGTTGGAGCACTCGAGATGACATCGGGCATTGTGATTTCGATCATCACAGCCGTTGTCATATACATCGTCCTTGAAAAAACCAGGACCGGTTACGAAGTGAAAGCGACCGGATTCAACCCATACGCCGCTGAATACGGTGGAATAAGCATTTCGAAGAATATCGTTATGTCCATGGCGATAAGCGGTGCGTTGGCCGGACTTGCAGGAGCATTGGAGGTAATGGGGCTCCACCATAGATTCCTCGGAACCCTCTCGGGAGGAAAGGGTTTCGACGGTATATCGATCGCTCTGATCGGCCAGAATCATCCGATAGGAATCATTTTCGCCTCTTTCCTCATCGCTTCACTCAGGACGGGTTCCAGCAACATGCAGTTTGTGGGCGTTCCAAAACACATCGTAACGATCATACAGGGAATTGTGATATTCCTTGTCGCCGCCGATAGAATCGTCAAAACTCTCTTCAGAGCCAGGAAGGTGAGAAGATGAAAATCCTGGAAGTTCTCTGGAATATATTCACAAACCCTCTCTTCTACAAACTCACACTCACCGCCTCAACACCCCTTCTTTTTGCTTCACTTGGAGGAGTGTTCAGTGAAATCACCGGAGTCGTGAACATCGCCCTGGAAGGTATCATGCTGCTGGGGGCTTTCTCTTCTGTGGTCATCACTTATTACACTGGTAATGTCTGGCTGGGGTTCTTGCTATCCATTCCAATCGGTGTTGGTTTTTCCTGGTTCCACGCCTGGGCCAGTATTAAGTGGAGAGGGAACCAGATAGTGAGCGCAACGGCACTCATCCTCGTGGCACAGGGATTGACGGGCTTCCTCATGGAACCAATCTTTGGCCAGCCCGGTCAAACACCTTACGTTGGCAGAATCAATGAAATAAGCATTCCTGGAGTTTCGAAAATACCATTTCTCAGAGAGGCGATAGGCACGATCAGTCCCATCGTCCTTCTTGCTTTTGCTCTGGTTGCCTTTGCATGGTTTTTGATATACAAAACGCCCCTTGGTTTGAGAATGAGGGCGGTCGGAGAAAATCCGGAAGCGGCAGACACTCTCGGCGTTGACGTCTTCAAGATCAGGTACTTTGGTGTGCTCATGAGTGGCGCCTTGGCTTCCATGGGGGGTGCTTTCCTCTCCATAGGCGAAGTGGGAAACTTCAGAGAACTTATGACAGGTGGAAGAGGGTTCATCGCCCTGGCCGCCATGATACTCGGTAACTGGAATCCCGTCGGTGCCATGTGGGCATGCCTTCTCTTCGGTATGTCCGAGGCCCTTGCCAATCAGCTTCAAAGCAGTCCTTTGCTCAACGTGCCGGCAACTGTAAAACCCCTTTTCAACCTCTTTCCATTCGTTGTCACCCTCGTGGTTGTAGCGGGACTGATCGGAAGAACAAGACCACCCGCCGCCGATGGTGTTCCTTATGAAAAAGAGGAGTGAGACCTCATGAAGTCCAGAACTTTTTTCGTTGCTCTCACATCGTCCTCGTTGTAGAGGAGCATTTGCTTGAGTATTTCCGCATCCTTTGTCTTCCGCCAGGTTTCGTATAGAGAGATTATTTCATAACCGTTCAAAGGAGTTCTCCACTCATAACCGAGATATCTGGCTATTCTCTTGAGAGAGTATGACATGACGGGAAAGACAAAATGACGCTTCAGAATGGAGAAGACATCGAGAAAGGTGAATCTATTAACCATTCTCAGGATTTTCCGCTTCTCTGGACCATGGTAGTGGTAGAACCTTGAACTGCTGTCAAGAGAGTTCAAAAACTCGACCAGTTTGTCCTTCTCCTCCTCAAACAGAAAATATCTGTATTCATCATCTATCAAAAATCCATACAGAAAATCCCTTTCCTCGGCTGGATAGTACTCTATATCCACCACTATTCCCTCCGGCAATCTTTCAGGCGGTTCGATCACTATAACCCGATCTTCAAGGAAGGCACGTGCTGCCAGTATAAATCTTCTTCCTTTCTCTTTTCCAAAGACCTTTTCCATAGTTCTCTGATCGGCGTTTGAAAGATCTTCAATGGTCTCTATTCCCATATCATAAAGAATCTTTCTTGTCTCCTCACCGATACCGTTCACAAGCAACAGGCTTTTTCTTTCCAGCAACTTTTTCTCACAATCTTCCAGAAAATCACAGTACCTACAGTGTCTTCCAACTTTTGGGTCGGGATCTTCCGAGGTTTCCCTCATCTCCAGTAAGATATTTTCAACGACGGGCATCAGATTTCTCCAGTTCTCCATCCTCCGTGAGAAACTATCCGATAGAATCTCCACCCCACTGACAACAAGACCGGCTTTTGTGAACACGAAAGCATGATAAGCAGCTTCCAGAGCATATTTTTCTTTGAACTTTTTTGCTCGCTTTTTCAGAACGATTCTCCACCCACCCTGCTCCTTCACGACCAGATCGGGCCTTGCGATCAGTTTCATGCCTTCAAACTCAGCTTCGACAACGGGATTTTCCAGAGAAAATCCTACAAACAGAAGGTCCTCAAACGTGCTAGAGTAAAAAGGCTCTTGCCCTCTGCTCAGATAGAACTTCCTTGGGCACGTTGTAAAGTTTTCCAGGTCTCTGTAATCGACCACCACTCTCTCACCTCTTTGCCGGCCTTCCATGATAGAATATCGCTAAGTACAGTATATAATATCTCTGAAGAAGTCAGTTGGGGGTGTTCAGTGTGAGTGACAATACAGAACTTCTAAAGAGGATCGAAGAACTTGAAAAAAAACTCAGGCAGTGTCAAGAAAGAGAAAAAGAACTGGAATCACTAATCGAGGAGTACAACGAGGTGTTGAAGAAACAGTTTCAGGTTTTCGATGACTTCTTCGAGAAACTCGGAACCAAGAAGATGATCGATCCTCTGACAAGGGTCTATTCAAAGGATCACTTCCTGAGACTTCTTTCTTATCAGCACCAGAGATCGTTCGAAGAGAACACACCGTACACGATCTTCTTTGTGAAAGTGAAACCTTCTGACACAGAAAAAGAGAGCACACTCATGAAGGTGGGGAAAGTTCTGAAAGAGTGTGTGAGAGTGCCGCTCGACAGCGTTGGAAGGTACTCGGAGGATATCTTCGCACTCTTCGTTGTCGATGTGTCAAAGAGTGTGGCAACGAAGATAGCAGAAAGAATAGAAAACTCCATAAAAGATATACCAGTAGAGTACAAAATCGCTTTTAAGAGTTACCCAGAAGACTTCATGGATCTGGAAAAAACGCTCTCTGAACTTGAAAAGGCGGTGTCGTAATTGGGCAAATTCCTAGTCCAGGGAGAAACAATCCTCGAAGGTGAAGTGGAAATATCTGGATCCAAAAATGCCGCTTTACCCATAATGGCGGCGTCCATTTTGTGTGATGAAGAAATCGTTTTAGAGAACGTTCCAAGGCTTCAAGACGTTTTTGTCATGAAAGATATCTTGACTTCAATAGGTTTTGAAGCCACATTCAACGGCAATAATTTCACCATAAAAAGGGCCAGGGATATATCTCAGGAAGTACCTTATGAGCTTGTCAGAAAAATGCGAGCGTCCTTCAACGTTCTTGGACCAATAGCTGCAAGAACAGGAAGAGCACGAGTAGCTTTACCCGGTGGATGCTCCATCGGTGTAAGACCTGTTGACTTCCATCTGGAAGGTCTCAAAAAACTCGGTTTCTCCATAAAAATGGAGCACGGTTTCGTCGAAGCTGTCCTCGAAAAAAAGGTGGAAGACGTTACGATCACACTCCCGTTTCCAAGCGTTGGAGCAACAGAGCACCTAATGACAACCGCATCTCTTTTGAATGGAGCACACGTTGTCATAGAAAACGCTGCAATGGAACCGGAGATCGTTGATCTTCAAAATTTTCTCAACGCAATGGGAGGCAATGTGAAAGGAGCAGGGACCAGTCGTATAGAAATATTTGGAGCCAAAAAGATGAGAGGAACCCAGTACAGGATCATTCCAGACAGAATAGAAGCGGGGACATATTTAGTTGCCATCGCTGCAAGCAAAGGAAAAGGATTGATAAAAAACTTGAAACCAGAACATCTCACGAACTTTCTTGAAAAAATCGAGCAAACAGGTGTTACTTTGAAGATCTTCCAGAATTCCATAGAAATAAAGATGAGAGAAAGGCCAGAACCGGTAGATATCACGACCAATCCTTATCCAGGCTTTCCCACCGATCTTCAGCCCCAGATGATGGTGTACCTTTCTGTGGCAAAAGGAGTCTCAGTTATCACCGAGAACGTGTTCAAAACAAGGTTTCTGCACGTTGATGAACTGAAAAGAATGGGAGCGGACATAGAGGTATCCGGGAACGTCGCCATAGTGAGAGGTGTGGAGAAACTCAGCGGTGCTCCAGTTGAGGGAACAGATCTGAGAGCAACAGCCGCCCTTCTCATAGCAGGTATCATCGCAGAAGGTTCCACAGAGATAAACAACGTGGAACACATATTCAGGGGTTACGAAAACGTTGTGGAGAAATTCAAAAAATTGGGAGCAGAGATCGAATATGTACCGGGAGAAGTTGAAGAGGATCGAGAAGATTGAAAACATTCTCTGGGAGAATCTGAAAAAATGCCAGCTCTGTCCCAGAAAATGTGGAGTTGACAGATACAGGAAAGCCGGTTTTTGCGGGCTCAACGCTTTCCCAAAACTCTCGAACGCCGTCCTTCATTTCGGGGAAGAGCCTCCCATCTCTGGAAAGACGGGTGCTGGCACGGTGTTCTTCAGTGGGTGCAACATGAAATGCGTGTACTGCCAGAACATGGGATTCAGTCAGAACGACATCGGAACAGAGATCGAAGTGGAAGACCTTGCAGAGATCTTTCTTGTCCTTCAAAGGCACGGTGCAAAAACGCTGAACCTTGTCACTCCCACGCCACACCTGCCGTTCATAGTGTCTGCCATGAAGATTGCTATAGAAGAAGGATTGGAACTTCCCGTGGTCTACAACACCAGCGGATATGAAGATCCAGAGGTACTCAAACTTCTGGAAGGCATCGTGGACATCTATCTTTCCGATATAAGGTACTCAAGCGACGAAGCATCCTTGAAGTACTCAAAAACACCGGATTACTGGTCGGTGGTTCAAAAAGCAACGATCGAAATGTTCAGGCAGGTAGGCCCTTTCAACGAAGAGAAGATGAAGGGCCTCATCGTCAGGGTTCTCGTCCTTCCTGGAAACGTTGTGAATTACTCGGAAATCTTTTCTTTCCTTTCTTCTCTTTCCACGCGCATTCCCGTCTCTATCATGAGTCAGTACCTTCCTCATTTCAATGCCAGAAAATTTCCCGAGATAAACAGAAAGGTTCAACAGGAAGAGTATGAAAAAATTCTGGAACTCGCAGAAAGTTTTGGATTCACCGAAGGATGGTACCAGTCCGAAGAAAAAGAGAGAGTCACCGCCAGGGGTATCAAGGAAATCACAAAAAAATTGAGATTTCTGTGGCTAAATTCTGATAATCGCCGGTAAACGGCTATAAGAATTCACCATCACGGATATTCGACCTTGATTTTAAATTAATTCCTGCATATAATTAATGTGAATATAATTTGAAATCTTCGTGCAGGGAGGTATCGAACTTGAAATACAACTCTCCGAGAATAAAAATTCTCAACAAAAAAACCATCCTAAAGGTGGTACACGAAAATCATCCCCTCTCCAGATCCGACATCTCAGAGATCACGGGGCTCACCCCAAGCAGTGTGACAAGACTGACCAAAGAACTCATAGACGAAGGCTACATAAGAGAGATTGGAACCATGGGAAAAAATTCTCCTGGAAGAAGAAGGGTACTTCTTGATTTGAAGAAGGAGGCTTTTTTGAGTCTTGTCTTCGATATAGGTGTGAACATCACCACCTACGGCATTGGATTTTTCGATGGAGAAGTGGAATTGCGCGGTACGTTCAACACTCCGAAAAATCCAGAAGAGTTCTTCAAAACAGCAAGAGAAATATACGAGCGTATCTCGCGCGAACACAGTATCACGAGGATTTCTTTCTCCGTTCCGGGAATGGTGGATCTGGAAGAGAAAAAGATCCTTCTTGCTCCAAATCTCGGTTGGGAGAACGTGAATATAGAGGATCTTCTGGAAGTTGATGTTCCCGTCCTTGCAGACAACGAAGCGAACCTTTCCATGCTCGCCGAGAAGTACCACTCCGAGGATCTGAGAAACGTCGAAGAAGCCGTGTTCATAATCATCAGAGAAGGTGTCGGAACGGGTTTGATGGTCGATGGAAAGATCTTCAGGGGCCCTTCCTTCACGGCGGGAGAAGCGGGACACATGACCGTGAACATGTACTCCGATAGACAGTGTCACTGCTCAAACTGGGGATGCTGGGAACTGGTCTCTTCCATAAACTGGGCAATTGAACAGTACGGAAAAGAACTCGAAGGAAAGAACTCGATAGAGAAGTTTCAGGCACTCAAGCAGAAAAACGACGCAAAGAGAGTTTTGATGAGATTCGCCGAGAACATAGCGGTCGGCATCGTAAACCTGGTGAACATCCTGAACCCGGAACTGGTGATCCTGGGAGGGGAAGTTGTGGATCTTGGAGACAGTTTCTTCAGTATCATAGAGGATTTTGTCCGCCAGAGAGCCCTGAAAGCGGCGGTGAGGAATTTGAAAATAAGACCCACCGCTTTCAGGAACATCAGCTCGAACCTCGTTGGTGCGGCTGTGCTGGCCGTGGAAGACATCATAGAGAAAGTGAAATGAAGGAGGTGAACGTATGTTCAAGATATCATGTTATCTTCCAACAGAAATAATCTTCAGAGCGGGAGCAGTAGATGAACTGGAAGAGAGGGCAAAGACACTGGGAAAGAAAGCGCTGATCGTCACTGGAAGGTCCAGCACGAAAAAAACGGGTCTTCTCCAGAGAGTTCAGGATCTTCTCAAAAAAGCAGGGGTTGAAAGCATCGTCTTTGACAAGATCGTTCCCAACCCGATATCGGATCATGTGGATGAGGCCGCAGAGATCGTGAGAAAAGAAAAGATAGATTTCATTGTGGGACTTGGTGGTGGAAGCCCTATAGACAGTGCAAAGGCGATCTCCATCACCGCTCCAAACGAAGGAAAATTCTGGGACTACGTTCCCGTGGGAGGGGGAAAGATTCCCGAAAAGTCCATCCCCGTCGTTGCCATTCCGACCACCCACGGAACGGGAACGGAAGCCGACCCATTCGCCGTGATCACAAATCCTGAAACAAAAGAGAAAGTGGGTATCGGATACAGAAACACCTTCCCCGTTCTTTCCCTGGTGGATCCTGAGGTGATGAAGACCCTTCCCAAAGATCAGACCGCTTACACTTCGATGGATGCGTTCTACCACGCCATAGAGGCATTTTTGAACATAAACGCAAATCCTTACTCAGACGTTCTCTCTTTGGATGCCATGAAGAGAATCGTGACGTATCTTCCTGTCGCCTACGAAAACGGAGAGGACATGGAAGCCAGGACGAACCTTGCCTGGGCAAGCACCGAAGCAGGGATCACGGAAACACTGACCGGTGTCATTGCAAACCACGCGCTTGAACACGGTCTCAGTGGATTTTACCCGGAGATCACACACGGTCTTGGACTGTGCATCACGGGACCCTATCTGTTCGAGTACATATTCGACCACGTCTATGAAAGACTCGCCATCATCGGAAGAGAAGTGTTCGGGGTGTACGAAACAGACGACAGGAAAGCCGGAAAACTCGCCATCAAAAAACTCAGAGACTTCCAAGAGATGTTCGGACTGAACAAAAGACTGAGTGAACTTGGTGTGAAAGAAGAGGACATACCGAAGATGGCAGAAACCGGCTACAGAATATTGAATGGAGTTGTCGTTGTAACACCCGGGAATCTGACGGCAAAGGACATGGAGGAGATATTCAGAAGGTGTTACTGAGGGGGGAATAACTTGGCATCGAAGTTCAGACAAAAGGCCTTCAGGGAACTTGGACCTCTTGTTGCCCTCATCAGTCTTGCTGCCTTCACGGCTGTTCTGAATCCTCGCTTTTTGACAACGTTCAACCTTCAGGCCCTTGGAAGACAGATCGCCATATTCGGCCTTCTGGCAATCGGTGAGACCTTTGTGATCATCTCCGGTGGAGGAGCCATCGATCTGTCCCCTGGTTCCATGGTGGCACTCACTGGGGTCATGGTCGCATGGCTCATGACACATGGAGTTCCTGTGTGGTTATCTCTGATTCTCATTCTGTTCTTTTCTATAGGAGTTGGTGCATGGCACGGTCTGTTCGTAACGAAGCTCAAAGTTCCTGCCTTCATCATCACACTCGGCACTCTGACGATCGCTCGCGGTATGGCTGCCGTGATCACGAGGGGATGGCCGATCATAGGCCTTCCCTCTTCTTTTTTAAAGATCGGACAGGGTGAAGTTCTGAAGATACCCATTCCGGTGTGGATTCTTCTTGTGGTGGCTCTTGTTGCAGATTTCTTCCTCAGGAAAACGGTCTATGGAAAACATCTGAGGGCCTCAGGGGGCAACGAAATCGCGGCGCGATTTTCCGGTGTCAACGTGGACAGGGTGAGAATGATCGCCTTCATGGTCTCTGGTTTCCTCGCCGGTCTGGTGGGAATCATCGTGGCGGCCCGTCTCTCGCAGGGACAACCGGGTGTTGGAAACATGTACGAACTCTACGCCATAGCCTCCACCGTGATCGGGGGAACGAGTCTCACGGGGGGAGAAGGAAGCGTCCTTGGAGCCATCATAGGTGCCAGTATCATCAGTCTTCTGTGGAACGCTCTCGTTCTTCTCAACGTTTCGACATACTGGCACAACGTGGTCATTGGTATCGTCATCGTTGTGGCGGTGACACTTGATATCCTAAGAAGGAGGCTTTCGAGCAAGTGAACGTTCGAACACTTTTCGTTTTTCTTCTGATCACAGCGAGTTTGATGTTCGCCGATGAAAACGAAGGGAAAAAACTGGTAGCCCTGACCTTCGACGATGGTCCGGATACGAAACTCACATCGAAAGTTCTTGATACTCTGGAAGAGCTCAACGTTGTGGCCACATTCTTTGTAGTAGGACAAAGATTGAACGAAAACACAAAGGCGATCCTCGAGAGAATGGTATCTATGGGATGTGAAGTGGAGAATCATTCGTGGAACTATGAGCCCCTGGACAGCAAGGGCCAAGAAACGATCAGAGAATATATCGATCGCACAAACGAGTTGATTCTCAAATACACAGGGAAAAAGCCTCGATTTTTCAGGCCACCGAATCTGGCCGTGAGTGATGTCATGTTCGAAGTGATAGACATGCCTTTCATTGGTGGTGTTCTCGGCTTCGACTGGGCAGGTTGCGATAGAGATCCAGGAAAGATCGTGAACAACATACTAAATGGTGTCAAAGATGGAGCAATAATTCTTCTTCACGACGTACAGCCAGAACCACATCCCATCGTCGAGGTTCTCAGGATGCTCATTCCAGAACTCAGAAAACGAGGTTACGAGTTCGTCACGCTGGAAGAACTTTTCAGACGAAAAGGAGTGAATCCTGAAGACCCAAGCTACAGAGGAAAGATGTGGGTGTACGTGGAGTGAATCACTCTGAAGAGGGGGTGTTCTTATGAGAAAACTTCTGGTGTTTCTTTCGGTTGTGCTGATCACAGGTTTATCTCTTGCTCTCACCATCGGTGTCATCGGAAAATCCGTCCATCCTTACTGGTCCCAGGTTGAACAGGGGGTCAAGGCTGCGGGAAGGGCTCTCGGAGTGGACACGAAGTTCTTCGTTCCACAAAAGGAAGATATCAACGCCCAGCTTCAGATGCTCGAGTCGTTCATAGCCGAAGGAGTTGATGGAATCGCCATCGCACCGTCTGATCCAACGGCAGTCATTCCCACGATCAAAAAGGCTCTCGAGATGGGAATACCGGTGATAACGCTGGACACGGATTCTCCGGACAGTGGAAGGTACGTTTACATTGGAACGGATAATTACCAGGCAGGATACACCGCTGGACTCATCATGAAAGAACTCCTCGGTGGAAAAGGAAAGGTTGTCATCGGAACGGGTTCTCTCACGGCGATGAACTCACTTCAGAGGATCCAGGGATTCAAAGATGCCATCGCAGATTCGGATATAGAGATAGTCGACATACTCAACGATGAAGAAGATGGAGCAAAGGCGGTAGCGCTCGCAGAGGCAGCCCTGAACGCTCACCCGGATCTTGATGCCTTCTTTGGTGTTTACGCCTACAACGGGCCCAGTCAGGCACTCGTGGTGAAGAACGCTGGAAAGGTTGGAAAAGTGAAGATAGTGTGTTTCGACACAACCCCGGACATTCTTCAGTACGTGAAGGAAGGCGTTATCCAGGCAACGATGGGACAGAGACCCTACATGATGGGCTACCTCTCCGTCACGGTGCTCTATCTGATGAACAAGATAGGTGTTCAAAACACTCTGATGATGCTTCCCAAGGCCACCGTCGATGGAAAAGTGGACTACGTCATCGACACGGGTGTCGATGTCGTTACACCGGAGAATCTCGATGAATACCTGAAGAAGATGGAAGAACTCGGAATCCCGATAAAATTCTGAGGACACGGGAGGGGAGTTCCCCTCCCTTTCACGAGGTGATGAAAGTTGGAGATCCTGAAAGCAAAGGGTGTGGTGAAAAGATTTCCAGGAGTTCTGGCGGTCGACAACGTTGATTTCGAGGTTCATGAAAATGAAATAGTTTCTCTCATCGGTGAAAACGGTGCAGGGAAATCAACTTTGATAAAGATCCTCACAGGTGTCCTGAAACCCGATTCCGGTGAGATACTGATCAACGGTGAAAGGGTGGAATTTCACTCTCCAGTTGATGCGTTCAAAAAAGGAATCAGTGTCATCCATCAGGAACTGAACCTGTGTGACAACATGACGGTTGCCGAGAACATATTTCTCGCCTACGAGGCGGTGAGAGGTCAAAAAAGAAACCTTTCAAGCAAGGTGGATGAAGATTTCATGTACGAAAAGTCAAAAGAACTGCTCGATCTCATAGGTGCGAAGTTTCCTCCGGATGCCCCGGTAAAAGAACTGACCACCGCACAGAGGCAGATGGTGGAGATATGTAAGGCACTGGTGAAGGAACCCCGTATCATTTTCATGGACGAGCCCACCTCGTCTCTCACTGTGGAGGAAGCAGAAAGGCTCTTCGAGATCATAGAGATGCTTAAGAAAAGGGGTATCTCCGTGGTCTTCGTCTCACACAGATTAGACGAGGTCACAAGAATCAGCGACAGGATCGTTGTGATGAGAGATGGAAAGAGAGTGGGTGAACTGAGAAAAGGCGAGTTCGACGTGGACACGATTATAAGACTCATGGTGGGAAGGGAAGTGGAGTTCTTCCCTCACGGGATAGAAACAGAGCCCGGGGAAGTTGCCCTCAAGGTCGAAAATCTGAAATGGAAAGACAAGGTGAAAAACGTCTCCTTCGAAGTGAGAAGAGGGGAAGTTCTGGGATTTGCGGGTCTTGTCGGAGCCGGACGAACAGAAACGATGCTTCTGATATTCGGTGTGAACAGGAAAGAATCCGGGAAGATATATGTGAACGGAAAAGAGGTTGAAATAGAAAGTCCAGAGGATGCCATAAAACTGGGGATAGGACTCATACCGGAAGATAGAAAACTCCAGGGGCTCGTGCTGAGAATGACGGTAAAGGACAACATCGTTCTTCCATCGCTGAAGAGCATCAGCAAATGGGGTCTTGTGCTCGATGAAAAGAGAGAAGATAAAATGGCCGAAGAGTACGTGGAGAGGCTTTCCATAAAAACACCATCCATATACCAGATCACCGAGAATCTCTCTGGCGGGAACCAGCAGAAGGTGGTTCTCGCTAAGTGGCTTGCCACGAACGCCGACATTCTGATCTTCGATGAACCTACCCGTGGAATAGACGTCGGGGCAAAGGCGGAGATACATAGGATGATCAGAGAACTGGCCGCCCAAGGAAAAGCCGTGATCATGATCTCTTCAGAGCTTCCAGAGATTTTGAATCTCAGCGACAGAATAGTTGTCATGTGGGAGGGTGAGATCACCGCCGTTTTAGACAACAGAGAGAAAAAAGTCACACAGGAAGAAATCATGTACTATGCATCCGGTCAGAGAAGACAGAATGGGAGGGTTGCGTGATGGATCTGTACGTGGGGCTCGATGTGGGAACGACCGGTGTGAAAGGAATCCTTGTGAACGAAAAGGGAGAGATATTGTTTGCGGCAAGCGAAAGACTCTCAATGATCACTCCTCAACCCGCCTGGGCGGAACAGGACCCTCTTTCCTGGTGGGAGGCCGTCAGGAAGATACTGAAGAAACTTTCCGGAAGATCAGAGGAAATCGGAGGGAGAATAAGAGCGATCTCCACCAGTGGACAGATGCACAGTCTTGTGGCGATAGACGAAAATGGAAAGGTTTTGAGAAACGCTATCCTCTGGTGCGATCAGAGAACATACGAAGAATGTGAAGAAGCCACACAGATACTCGGAGGAGAAGAGAACGTTCTCAAGCTGGTCGGAAATCCCATTCTTCCAGGTTTCACACTTCCCAAGATACTGTGGATTCGAAAACGCGAACCAGAGATCTACGAAAAGATCGCAAAGATCATGCTTCCCAAAGACTTCATAAACTACATGCTCACGGGTGCTGTGAAAACAGAGCACTCCGATGCTTCTGGAACGGTGATGTACAGTGTCTCTGAGATGGGATGGAACGAAGACGTTCTGAGGGAACTCAAAATACCAGAACACATACTTCCGGAGATAATTCCATCGAACGGTGTGGTTGGAAGAATGAAACCTGATGTAGCAAGGTCCCTTGATCTTTCCGAAGACACCCTCGTGATAGGAGGAGGTGCAGACAACGCCTGTGCCGCCCTTGGAATAGCCGTTGTGGAACCTGGAGACGTTATGGTGAGTTTGGGTACCTCCGGTACCGTTCTGGCTCCCACGAAAGGAAAAGAACCGGATCCAAAGGGCAGGGTTCATTTCTTCGCCCACACCGTTCCAAATACGAGGTACCACATGGGTGTGATGCTCTCTGCTACGTATTCGCTGGAGTGGTTCAAAGAGAAGTTCTTGAGCGAAGACTACGATACGATCAACGATGAGGTGGAGAAAGTACCGATCGGTTCAAACGGAATCGTCTTCCTTCCTTATCTGAACGGTGAAAGAACACCACACCGTGATCCTTTCGCTAGGGGTGTCTTCTTCGGAATCTCCTCCTACAACACCAAATGGGACATGGTGAGGGCGATTTTTGAGGGGGTTGCCTTCGGTATCAAGGATTCCTTCGATATACTGAAAGAACTTGGAGTGGAACTCAAAAACGTGAGGATCACCGGTGGTGGATCGAAGAGCAAAGTGTGGAACAGAATGCTTGCGGATATGACTGGGCTTAGAATACAAAAACCTGTTGTGGATGAGGGGGCTTCTTACGGAGCCGCCATTTTGGCCGTTTCCGGTGCAACGGAAGAAGACCCTGCGAAGATCTCAAAAGAGTGGTTCAATGTGAAGAGTTACACAGATCCTGTTTCCGAGAACACAGAAGTTTACGAAAAACTGCACGGGAAGTTCAAAAAACTCTACACCTCACTCAAAGAGATGTTCAGAGCATAAGGGACGAATCGCCCCTTTCATTTTTGAAAAAGTTCGAGCAATCTCCTTCTGGTTTTCTCGAAAAACTCATCCTCAAGGGCCCAGGAGAGTCCCAGTCTTTCGTAGAACTCTTTTACGCGCCACCTGTAGTGCATGTCATCTATGAAGACGAAATCTACGTATGGTTTCAGCATCTTCGATAGTTTTTCCGGGTCCATCGGAAGCATGGGACTGATGAAAACACTGGTTCGCACATCGTTTTCCTTCAAGGTTTTCAGAACTTCGATTCTTTCCTCTATGGAAGCCGCGTTGGGTTCAAAGATCCTTCGAATTTCATCGTCATCGGTTGTGACGGTGAGTCCAACTGTGAGTTTCTTCATCTTTTTGAACAGGTCCAGATCCCTCAGAACGAGGGTGGATTTTGTGAGAATCATCAATTCGATCTCCAGAAGGGGAAACTCCAGAAAAACTTCAAGACATTTCTGGGTGAGCCTGTACTTTTCTTCGATGGGCTGATATGGATCACACATGGTGCTCATGAAGACGTATCCTGGCTTTTTTCTGATGATATCTTTTCTCAGAACCTCTGCTATGTTCTTCTTCACTACGACCTCCGATTCCCACTTCATCTCCCTGTAACGTCGTGCGTAGTCTCTGGCGTAGCAGTACACACAGGAGTTGGTACAGCCCACGTAAGGGCTGAGAGTGTACCGTCTTTTGGCCTCAGAAAAAGTCAAAGCGCTTTTTACCTCTATTTCTCTCACTCTCAACTTCTCACCCCCTCAAGGATACCACGGAAAATCTTTAGAAATTTCCCAGGATTGTTTCGGTGTTTTCACAGAAAAATGGAGTATAATTTTTCGGGAAATCCCACCACATGTTGAATTTCTGTGAAAGAATACACAATATGTTGTTAAAAACCAGGAGGGGTATCATGAAACTGTCCAGTCTGATCGAAAAGTGGATCGATGTTGAACCTTCCAGGAATGCGCAAACGATTCTCAAAGATCGATACTTCATGAGAGATTTGGATGGAAAATACCTGGAAACCAGGTGGGAAGACGTGGCAAGAAGGGTGGCAAGGGTGGTGGCAACCGCCGAACTTTTGAACCCGTCTTACAAAAAAGGTGAAAAACTCGACAGGATAAAGGAATGGGAGGATACCTTTTTCAAAATTTTGAAAGCGAGACTGTTCCTTCCCAACAGCCCCACACTCTTCAACGCGGGACTCGGTGTGAGGTACGAACTTCTCTGGAAACCCATCGACCAGATGACCCTAGAAGATTACGAGGAGATCTACAGAACTCGAAACCATCTTCACATGCTCTCTGCCTGTTTCGTTGTACCTGTTGGTGACAGCATAGAAGAGATCTTTGAAGCGGTGAAAGAGTACGCACTCATCACAAAAGTGGGGGGCGGTGTAGGAAGTAATTTCTCCGAACTGAGGCCAAAAGGAAGCTTCGTTGCGGGCACACACGGAAAGGCATCAGGTCCTGTCTCTTTCATGCACGTTTTCAACTCTGCCATCTCCGTTGTGAAACAGGGGTACAGAAGGCGTGGGGCCCTGATGGGTATTCTGAACATAGACCACCCTGATATAGAAGAATTCATAGACGCAAAGAGAGAGAACACGGGCGAGGCGGTGCTGAACTTCTTCAACCTTTCCGTTGGTATCCCGATGGACAAAAAGGAAATACTTAAACTTTACGAAGAAGATGGTGAGCTGGAACTCTCCCATCCAAGAAGCACCATCAGAAAGAGAGTGAAGATAAGAGAACTCTTCAGAAAGATCGCCAGCAACGCCTGGAGGAGTGGCGATCCTGGACTTGCCTTCCTCGGCGAGATGAACAGGTACTATCCCCTTTACCCACACAGGAAGATCAACTCCACCAATCCCTGTGGAGAGATTGGACTCTCCGATTACGAAGCGTGTAACCTGGGTTCGATCGACGTTGCAAAGTTCTACAACAACGGTTTTGTCGATCTGGAAGCCCTTCAGGAACTCGTTCAAATAGCTGTTCGCTTTCTCGATGACGTCATCGACGTGAACGTGTTTCCGATAGACAAGATCACAAAGGCTGTCAAGGAAAGCAGAAGACTCGGTCTTGGAATAATGGGGTTTGCGGATCTTCTCTACAAACTGGAACTCCCCTATGACTCACAGGAAGCACGCGACTTTGCTTCCAACCTCATGGCTTTCATAGCGCTTCACGCCCACAGGGTCTCTTATGAACTCGGAAAAGAGAAAGGGAATTTCCCATTGCTTGAAATCTCCAGATACAGAACAGAAGAAGGATTTGTGCCCTTCGCCATGGGAACCAGCAACTATGACGATGAGATAAGAGAAGTCATGAAGATGACCAGAGAGTACAGAAGAAACGTGGCACTCTTGACCATCGCTCCGACGGGATCGATTTCGAACATAGCCGACACCTCCTCCGGACTGGAACCGAACTTCCTTCTCGCTTACACCAGATACATGACGAAGGAAGATGGAACAAAAGAACCCCTTCTCTACGTGAATCAGGTGCTCAGGGAAAAACTGGATCCGGAGATCCTCAGAAAAATTGAGAATGAACTCATAGAGAAGGGAAGTTTGAAGGACATTCCCAACGTTCCAGAGAAAATAAAAAGAGTCTTTGTGGTTGCACTCGACATAGATCCCATCGATCATCTTCTCATGCAGGATGCGTTCCAGAGATACGTAGACAACAACATCTCCAAAACGATCAACATGCCACAGAGCGCAACGGTGGACGACGTTCTCAACGTATATCTCGAAGCACTCAGAACGAACGTCAGAGGCATCACCATCTACAGAGATGGATCCCTTCAAACACAGGTACTCACGAAGGCCCTTAAAACACCTGAGGCACCGAAGGTACAGTTCTTCGTCGTTGACGAGAAGATGAAACTCCATCCAAGACCAAGAAAGGACACTCTCAGAAGCGTCACGAGAAAGTACAAAAGACCGGACGGGACCACCTACATAACGATATCCTTCGACGACACCGGTGAAGCCGTGGAGATATTCATCTCAAATGGCACCGAAATGGCCGAAGCGATCGGAAGACTCTCCTCCATAGCGCTTAGAGCGGGTGTTTCCATGGACGAAATCATAGAACAACTCTCGAAGGTGAAGGGGGACTACTGCCGGGGACTTGCCGAAGAGATAAAGAAGGCTCTCGATGACTTCGCAAGGCTCTGGCTCAGAACGGGTAAAGAGGAGTCAGAAACTGAAGAAGAGCCGGTAGAAAGAGAAAAATTCATCGTGGCAAACAACCTGAAATGGCAAAACGGATACTACGTTGACGACGAGGGAAACGTTTACTGTCCCGTGTGTCTTTCGAAGAATTCTCTAATAAAGCAGGAAGGATGTGTGAGTTGCAAAAACTGTGGATGGTCGAAGTGTGAGTAAGGAGATGAAAGCATGAAAATCGTTCCGTCTCAAAGACACGTGTATTCTTTTTCGAGTTACATGACGCCAGCAGAGGAAGTGTACCCAGGTGAGCAAGTGATCTTCGAAACGATCGATGCCCTTGGGGGAAACTACGAAAAGATCGATTTTTCAAAGGTGAATCCTGCCACAGGACCTGTCTACGTCAATGGAGCAAAACCTGGTGACACACTGGTCGTCCGGATCAAGAGGATCGAACTTCCAAAGAAGGGTGTGATCGTGACCGGGAAAGGGTTTGGTGTTCTTGGGGATGAGATAGAAGGATTTCACTCGAAAGAACTGGAGATAGAAAGGTGGGCAGTCCTCTTCGATCACATCAGAATACCCCTTCATCCAATGATCGGTGTGATCGGTGTCGCCCCGCCCGAGGGAGAATATCCCACAGGGACCGCCCACAGACATGGAGGAAACATGGATACAAGAGAGATCACAGAAGGATCCACAGTCTATCTTCCCGTTTACCACGAGGGTGCACTGTTTGCCCTCGGAGATGTTCACGCAACGATGGCAGATGGTGAGGTTTGTGTTTCTGCGTGTGAAGTCTCTGCGAAAGTGGTCGTGGAGGTAGATATCGCCAGAGAAGAAATCAAATGGCCCATGGTGGAAACAAAAGATTCCTACTACATCGTTGTTTCGCTACCAGACATCGAGGAAGCCTTGAAGGAAGTAACAAGAGAAGCAGTGTGGTTCATTCAAAGAAGAAAGACCATACCGTTCAAAGATGCCTACATGATCGCGAGCCTCTGTGTGGACATCGAGATTTCCCAGCTGGTGAACCCCAGTAAAACCGTGAAGGCACGTATCCCAAAGTACGTCTTCTCGGAGGTTTGAAAATGCTGTACGATCTTGCAAAAAGGAGAAAGACCGTTCGAAAGTTCGAAAAAGAAAAGCCTCCTCTTGAAGAGAGGCACCTTCTGGCATGAACGCCCAGCCTTGGAGGTTCCTCATCGTGGAAGACGAAAAACTGAAAGGACAGATCAGAAGAGTCTGCGAAAGATCTGAAAAGGCTTTCTATGAAAACGTGAGGGGAAGATTTTCTGGAAGAAGCACCTTACCTTCTACTTGTCTTCTCAGAAAAGAGAGCACCATACTCGAGAGAGTCAGTCTGGCTTGTCGTTGGATACCTTCTTCTTGCCTTGGAAGAAAAAAGAAGCACCCCGCAAGGGGAGCTCTTCAAACCGTGTACTCTTCTATCAATTCTGTGTAATCGTCGAACCAGAAAGCGTTCGGGTTTCTTCTGTAGACCATCACCTTTCTTCTGTTTTCTTCGTCGTGCGCCCTATGATACTTGAAAACGATGAAATTCTTCGTCAGAGCCGCTATCTCTATTTTGCCCGTTCTGTGAGACATGACGTACCTTACCCTCTTGGCAACACCAGAGAGGTTTGAAATAGCTTTTGTGAAGATCTCGTACCCTTCCTCGATTGGCACAGCAAACTTTTTGTTTCCAGAGACCGGCCTGTTTTGAAACACATAGTAAGGTGTCACTCCAACAAAAGATAGCCTGTCAAGTAGCTCTCCCAGGGTTTCCGGTGAGTCGTTTATCCCTCTCAGAAGAGGTGTCTGGTTGCAGAGAACAGCTCCTGCATCTTTCAAAAGATTCACCGCTTCTACTGCCTCTTCTGTCAGCTCCCTTGGATGGTTGAACTGCGTCATCACATATATTTTCTTCTCCTTCGTGCTGTACTTTCTGATCATTTTCAAAAGTTCAGGGTCATCGATTATCCTGTAGGGATTGAACGCCGGGATCTTGCTTCCGATTCTTATTATCTGAACATGATCAATCTCTCTCAGAGAACCGATGATCTTCTCCAGTTTCTCCGTGGACAGAAGTAGAGGATCACCACCCGTGAGCAAAACGTTTGTTATCTCTTTATGTGAGCGGATGTAATTGAGCTGGGGCGTGATGTCCCGTATCACCTCGGCTCCAACGTTTATGAAAAGCCTCTTTCTGAAACAGAATCTGCAGAATCCTCCACACACATCGTTTACGAGAAAAAGGGCCGTGTCTGGATACTTGTGCTGAAGCCCCTTGGCAACCGTGTAAGACCTTTCACCGGATGCGTCCAGTGATCCCCATTCATCGAGTTCATCCTCTTCAGGTATGATGATCTTTCTGATCGGATCATCCGGATCCGACCAGTTGATGAGGCCAAGATAGTAGGAATTCGCCCTGAATCTGAATTTCTCTTCCACTCTCTTCAGTCTTTCTTTCTCTTCAGAACTCAGTTGTTCTACCTGCGTCACGCTCGTATAGTATCTGACCTTCAAACTGGATCACCTCCCGAATTTGTTTTAACAAAGTTAGATATTAAAAATCAGTGCACTTAAAAAATCGAAGAATTCTTCGAGGAGAATGAGGATATGTTGTTTTTCGTATTCATTATACCATAATTCGGCATAGCGTTCAAAACCGACTGATTGCATATTTTAGAACGTCGGTTCTGACTTTTTAGAAATATTGTTTTTACAGACAAAAAGAAGATCCCAGTGGTACAATAATACTTGCAAATGCTTTGCATTTGCAGGTGAGAGCATGAGAATGACAGAGAACAGAAAGAAAATCCTGAAGATCGTCGAAGAGTCGAAAATTCCCCTCACAGCGGAAGAGATTTACAAGAAGGCTGGGGTGAACCTTTCCACAGTCTACAGGGCGTTGAAATTCCTGGAGGAAAGAAAGCTCGTCGGATCTTTCAGTGTGAGCAGAGGTGTGAGGTACTTTTTCAGAAGAGACAACCACTACCACTTCATGGTGTGTGAAAGATGTGGAAAGCTCTTTCCGTTCAAAGAATGTGCCAGAGAACTCATCGACGCACTCCAGAAAAAGTACCGTTTTTCAGAGGAAAGTCACCTGTTCTTGATATACGGTGTCTGTGAAAACTGCAGGAGGTGATCCTCATGAAAAGATTGTTCTTCGTTCTGATACTCACGCTCGGTTTGATCGCTTTTTCTGGAAAGGTTGTGGTCACGATAAATCCGTACTACTTGCTTGTCTCTCAGATCCTGGGAGATAGTTCCAGTGTGGTTCTTCTTGTTCCACCGAACGCGAATCCACATCTTTTCTCGCTGAAACCAACCGACGCCAGAATGCTGGAAGAGGCAGACCTGATAGTGGCGAACGGAATGGGCCTTGAACCTTATCTGAAAAGATACAGTGAAAAGACCGTGTACGTTTCAGACTTCATCCCCAAGATACTCCTGGAGGGTGAGAACCCTCATGTATGGCTCAATCCCTTCTTCCTCAAATACCACATCGTTCCGGGTCTGTGTCAGGTGTTTTCTGAAAGATTTCCAAAAAAATGGCAGGAAATAGAGCGAAACACAAAGCAACTCATCGAAGAATTGAACGAGGTGATCATGGAGTCTTTCAGAATACTCTTCCCGCACAGAGGAAAGATCGTAGTCATGTCGCATCCAAGTTTTCTGTATCTGTTCGAAGAGCTCGGCCTGAAACTTCTTTCTCTTTCCAGTGGGCACGAACACTCAACGAGTTTCTCCACGATCAGAGAGATCCTCGAAAAGAAAAGTCAAATAGTGGCGCTGTTTAGGGAACCCCAGCAACCAAGCGAGATGCTGACATCCCTTGAAAAGGAACTGAAGATGAATAGCTCCGTACTGGATCCTCTCGGAACAGGTGGAGAGAGGACCATCTCGGAACTTTTGAAGAAGAACCTGAAAACGATCGAGGAGGCACTGAGATGAAGATCATAGAAGTGAAAGGCCTCACCTACAGAGTCAGGAATTTTGAGATACTGAAGAACATAACATTTTCCGTCGAAAAAGGGGAATTCGTTGGAATAATCGGCCCAAACGGTGCAGGAAAGACCACCCTGGTGAAAATCCTGGTAGGGGAAATAAGAGGCTACGAAGGAAAGGTTGTGATAAGAGGAAGGATAGGATACCTTCCACAGACTCAAGAGGTTCAAAGGGATTTTCCCATGACTGTGAGAGAGTTTGCCGCCATGGGAATGTACGGAAGGTCAAAAAGAATCGACTGGGAAAAGGTGAGATCCACCCTGATCAACGTTGGAATCTCCCACAAAGAAAACGATCTCATAAGAAATCTCTCTGGGGGGGAGTTCCAGAGATTGTCCCTTGCAAGGGCCCTGCTGTCCGAACCGGACATCCTCGTGCTCGACGAACCAGAAGCCGGTGTGGACGAAATGGGGAAAGCTGCGTTCTACGAACTTTTGAACAGATTGAGGAAGGAAAGGAACATCACGGTTGTGATGGTCAGCCACGATATCGGTATGGTCTTCAGAGAATGCACCACGGTCATGTGTCTCAACAGAACTCTTCATTGTCACGGCCCAACGGAAACCATCAGCCCGGATGATTTGAAGAAGATCTTTACAGATTTTGACATCTGGATCAGAGGACCAAAACACTACGAGATATTTCACAGGGAGGGAAAAAATTGAACTTCTTCCATGATCTCGTCCAGTACGAATTTCTGAGAACGGCTTTCATCGGTGGTGTACTCACCGCCATTCTGGCTGGCATCGTTTCTCCCTTTGTGGTGTTCAAGAGAATGGAGTTCATAGGGGATGGGACGGCGCACGCGGTCTTTGCCGGTCTTGCACTCTCTGCCCTCCTCGGTGGTGATCCCAGACTGATCTCTTTCGCCACAGCGCTGGTTTTTGCTCTGGCCGTGACTCTTTTTTCCCGTTCAAAACTTCACGAAAGCAGCGCCATAGGTATCCTTCTTCCGCTCTTCATGGCCATCGGGGTTGTGCTGTTTTCCGTTTCGGGAAGATACCAAACGGATGTGATGGGATTTCTGTTCGGAGATGTTCTGCTTGTGAACCGTTCAGATGTGATGTTGACATCTCTCATTCTGGTGATAAACACGGTTTTGATATTGCTGTTTAGATGGGAGATCAAGTATTTCATCGTGGATGAGAAAATGGCCCAGTTCTATGGTATCAAAACAGGCTTTGTGCGTCTTCTGATCACCTCTTTCATAGCGATCACCGTGGTTGTAACCGTCAAGGTGGTAGGTGTTATTCTCACGGGGGCCCTTTTGATACTTCCCGGACTGGTTGCCAGAACGTTTGGAAAATCTTTCAAATCGCTGGTTGTGATATCCATTGTGTTCAATGTACTCACCTTCTTTTCTGGTTTTCTTGCCGCCTACATCCTCAACCTACCACCCGGTCCCGTCATTGTGATAGTTGCTTTCGTTTCCTTCATTCCAATGTTAAAATTTTCTTGATGTGGAAAATTGCCGTTGTCGATGACGATGAAAAAATTCTGGAGATCCTCAGGGAAAAGCTTTCAGAACTGGGGCACGTGGAGACCTTTCTCACCGGAGAGGACTTCCTCGACGGTGAGGAAATTTTCCACGTTGTGGTCCTCGACGTGAAACTGCCCGATTACAGCGGATACGAACTCTGTCGGATGATAAAAGAGAAACACCCTGAAACCTGGGTGATACTCCTCACACTGCTTTCGGACGACGAGAATGTTCTGAAGGGTTTCGAAGCGGGAGCGGACGACTACGTAACAAAGCCCTTTAACCCGGATATCCTCCTTGCGAGAGTGAAAAGATTCCTGGAGAGGCAAAAGAAGAACCTCTATGACTTCGGTGAACTGAAGGTGGATGCAACCGGTGCAACCGTTTATCTGAAAGGAAAGAGGATTCATCTTCCCAAAAGAGAGTTCGAGGTTCTTCTTTTTCTGGTGGAAAATGCAGGAAAGGTTGTGACAAGGGAAAAACTCCTGGAAACGTTCTGGGAAGAGCCTGTCTCACCAAGGGCTGTCGACACGGTAATAAAGAGGATCAGAAAAGCCATAGAAGACGACCCGAACAGGCCCAGGTACATAAAAACGGTCTGGGGAATAGGATACACCTTTGTGGGGGGAGGAAGATGATCGCTCTGCGCACGTTTCTCATCACGTTTCTTGTGAACACCACTCTTCTTAGTATCTTCTGGGGTTCCAAAGTGAACTTCATAGACGTTGCCATCTTTTCTTTTTTCTCTGCACTTCTGGTGAGTGTTGCCACGCAGGTTCTTGTGAGCAAACGCCTCCTGAAACTCAGAGAATCCATTTCCAGAAAGCAAACGTTCGATGACTTCCTGAACGACGAGATCACAAAACTCTCGGAGGAAATCAACACACTCGTTCAGAACACTGTCATCCAGGAAAAAGAAACCGAAAGGTTGAAAGATGTTGTAACCGGCTTTGTTCACGATGTAAAATCGCTATTGTGGAACGAAGTCAAGGACGAGAGCCTTCAAAGGATCGTGGAGGAATTCTACGAGTTCGCAAAACTCGAGGCCGGTATCGAAAGACTGAGAAAAGAACCGGTGAACCTGGTGGAACTTGTAAACGACGTTGCGGAAAGATTTCCAGAAAGGGTCTTTCTAGAATACGAAGAAGAAACAACGATCCAGGCAGATCCCACAAAGCTCTTCAGAGCCTTCTACAACGTGATAGAGAACGCCGTGAAATATTCCACAGGACCGGTCCGTATCCACGTGAGAAAGGACAGGGTGATTATAAAAAGCCCCGGACCAGAGATACCCTATGAGGTTCGTGCGAATCTGTTCGAAAAGAAAAAGAAAAGCAAGGGCACAGGCATGGGCCTGTACCTCTCAAGACAGTTCTTCGAAATGCACGGCTTCAAGATCGTCTACAGAAGAGAAGGAGAAAACAACGTCTTCGAAGTTCAGATCGGGTACACGGGCATGTCGTCTGTGAAATCAGAGAGAGACTCCAGATAGTTGAAATCCACACCTATCTTTTCCTCGTATCTTTTCCTCAGAAATTTTTTTCCAACCTCTCCAAGAATGACGGCTACGAGAAGATCTTCGTCCGTCTCTACAAGGACGCCAAGTTCTTCCCTTGCCTTTTCCAGTTCGGGCTCCAGCAGATCAGCGGGCCTGCAGTCTATGGGTTTTTCGTCACCAAGAATCTTTTTCACCAGTTCCGGGTCTATCGGTGCAGGGGGTCTTCCGTAGAGCCCTTTCACGTAGTTTTTTGTCTCGTTGGTTATCCTCTCGTATCTTCCGTAGACGACGTTCAAAAAGGCCTGAACACCAACGATTTGACTCGTCGGTGTGACAAGTGGGGGATATCCCAGGTCCTTCTGAACCCGAGGAACTTCCTCCAGCACCTTATCCAGAAGATGCTCCATTCTCTGTTCTTTCAACTGCTTCAGAAGGTTGGAGTACATCCCTCCTGGAATCTGGGAGAATATGATCCTGGAGTCAGGATACTTCATTCCCACGTCGTACTCGACGTACCTGGCCCTCACTTTGGTGAAGTGTTCCACCAGAAATTTCAGAGCCTCCCTGTCGAAATCTTCTTTTCCGTTTCCTTTGAAGGCGTAGTACATGGATTCAAAAGCAGGCTGAGACGTTCCCATGGAGAAAGGAGAGATGGCCGTGTCGAAGAAATCCGCACCCGCCTCAAAGGCCGCCTGGTACGCAAGAGGTGCGAAGCCGGTTGTACAGTGGGAGTGAACCTCCACAGGAACGGAGAACTTCTCTTTCAGTGCCTTTACAAGTTCGTAAGCCCTCTTTGGCGTGAGAAGGCCTGCCATGTCCTTTATGCAAATGGAATCCACACCCATGTCCACAAGTTTTCTTGCAAATTCAAGGTAGTACTCGAGGGTGTGAACGGGGCTTACAGTGTAACTGATCGCTCCCTGAACGTGAAGACCGTGTTTTTTCGACTCTTCTATCGCTTTTTGGAGGTTTCTTTCGTCGTTCAGAGCATCGAAGATTCTGATGATATCAAGGCCGTATTCTGCCACCTTCTTTATGAAGAGTTCCACCACATCGTCTGCGTAGTGTCTGTAGCCAACAAGGTTCTGTCCTCTCAGAAGCATCTGGATTCTGGTGTTTTTCAATCCTTCTCTTATTTTCTTCAATCTCTCCCAGGGATCCTCGTTCAAGAACCTGACCGCAACGTCGAAGGTCGCACCGCCCCAGACTTCCATGGAGTGAAAGTTCATCCTGTCGAAAGCCTCGAGGGCAGGCAACATATCCTCTGTTTTCATCCTCGTAGCAATGAGTGATTGATGACCATCCCGAAGAGTTGTATCTACAAACATTTTTTCACCTCCGGATCTTTTTCAGAAGATGAACGACAAGGTTCACCCTCTCTTCAAAAAAGTCGATTCTTGCGTATTCTTCCTCAGAGTGCATTCTTCCTCCCGGTATTCCGAGTCCATCCACAGAAGGAACCCCTCTCTGTGAGAAGAACGCCACATCTCCCCCACCTGTGGCCCTCACGAAAACAGGCTTTATCCCGATCTCTTCGGCCGCTTCTTTCACCGTACTGACAAAAACCGGATCTTCTTTCATGGGGGATCTTCTGATCTTTATCCTGTAGGAGATTGTTGCCTCAGGGTGCACGGTGGAGATTTTCTCCAGGGTTTTCTTCAAAAACTCGAATTCTTTGTCCTCGTAGTACCTGATGTCGAAATAAACTTCCGCCTTATCTGGTGTAACGTTGCTTTCGGTGCCTCCTCTAACAATGGTGGGATTTATCGTCAAATTGGGAAACCTCCCGTTCAAAGAAGAAAGTTCCAGTACCTTGAAAGCAATCTCCGTTATGGCGTTCACACCCTCGTCTGGTCTTGAGGCGTGTCCCTTCTTTCCGTGTGCAAACAGCCAGAGAGAGATGATTCCTTTTCTGGAGGAGATGAGTTCTCCGTTTTCTCTTCCCGGTTCAAAGGAAAGACAGTGAGAACTCATCGCAGCAACTTCTTCAAAAGTGTCCCTGCTTACGGGAGATCCAAGTTCTTCATCCACGTTCAGCACAACACAGAGATTCGCTTTGTCTTCCTTCAGAAACCTCTCGAGGGCTTCAAGAAGGACCACTACTCCCCCTTTCATATCACAGACACCGGGACCTCTTGCGATGCTTCCATCCACACTGAAAGGTCTTTTCTTCGATTCTCCTTCGGGAAACACCGTATCGAGGTGACCTATGAGGGTTACGTAGGGGGGCTCTCCAAGGAAGGCAACATGAGCGGCTTTTCTTCTCTCTACCCTGAATCCGAGTTTCTCCAGAATTTCCGCCAGAAACGATGTTCTGTTCAGTTTTTCTTCCATGGAAAGATCGGGACCAGTATCCGTGTTAACGAGCTTTTCATAGATTTCCATCCATTTCATCTTTTCCCCTCCACTCCATTATACTATAATCGAACGCTGCTACATGGAGGGAACTGTATGTCGAAAAAACAGGCCTTTCTGTTCATTGTACTCCTTGGGCTGGTCAGTCTCTTTGCGGATATAACGTACGAAGGAGCAAGAAGCATCGTGGGGCCGTTCATGAAAACCCTCGGAGCGAGCGCTGCAGTGCTGGGTTTCGCAGTGGGATTGGGAGAACTGATAGGATACGCCTTTCGGCTTGTATCTGGTGTTTTGAGCGATGTTACCAGGAAGTACTGGCTCTTCACCATTCTCGGCTACGTTATGAACCTTCTGGCCGTTCCCATGCTTGCCTTTGCAGGAAACTGGCAGGTGGCACTCGCTTTGATTCTAATGGAAAGATTTGGAAAGGCATTGAGAACACCCGCAAGAGACACGCTCCTTTCCTTTGCAGCGGAGGAGATAGGAACAGGCAAGAGTTTTGGAATACACGAAGCGCTGGATCAGGTGGGAGCCATCCTGGGTCCACTTTCGATCACCTTTGCCCTTGCCTTTGGTAAAGGTTACAGATTTTGTTTCTTCGTACTCTTCATACCCGCCCTTGTCGCGCTCGCACTTCTCCTCACGGCACGCATTGTGTTTCCCTCTGCCCGGACCGAAAAGGTGAAGAAAGACAGGTTCACCGATCAAAACCTGGGACGTACATACTGGTTCTACCTGCTGGTTGTTTCGATGATAGCGTTTGGATTTGCCGATTTTCCTCTGATCGCGTACCACATGAAGAACTTTGAAATCGCAAAAGATTTTCTCGTTCCTGCCGTGTATTCCCTTGCGATGGCGGTCGATGCCGTGAGTGCACTCGTTTTCGGGTATCTCTTCGACAAAAGGGGTTTTTCAGCACTCCTTTATCCTGTGCTTCTTTCTGCCTTCTTTCCGATACTTTCGTTCTCCGGATACTTCCCTCTCATCTTTGCAGGAACGGCTCTGTGGGGCATAGGCATGGGTGCTCAGGAATCGATCATGAGGGCAGTCGTTGCGAAGATAGTTCCACAGGAAAAGCGTGGTTTTGCCTACGGAATGTTCTTCACGGTGTATGGAGTGTTCTGGTTTCTGGGATCCTGGATTCTGGGGATCCTTTACGATACCAATCGCCTTTATCTGATCCTTGTTTCTTTCTTCTCTCAACTGATGGCCTTTGCTCTTCTTTTCAGATTCAAAAGAACAGCAGGTTGAAAAAGAGTAACGATCGTGCAAGAATTAAAAAGGAAAGAGGGGATCTTCATGAGGATCGACAATGTCAGTTTGGTGAGATACATAGAACAGTTGTACCCTGAAAGAACGAACAGAACCGTTTACCGGTTCAACTCTGTCTCGGAACTTTCTATCCAGCAGAGGCTGAGAAATCAGATTGAAGGATACAGATCGACCCTTTCGCAGATCTACAGTGGTATAGGACTTCTCAACACAGCAGACGCCGGGCTTGAAAGCATCACGGTAGCCATTCAGAGAGCCAGGGAACTCGCTGTTCAGGCATCCAGCCCAACCCTCACAGAGAACGAAAGATCTCTCCTTCAGGAGGAATACAGCAGGATACTTCAGGGTGTAAGAAGAACGATCCAGCAGACCACGTACAACAACAGAAGGATCTTTGAAGGAGAAAACCTTGTGGTACAGACAGGTCCAAACGAGGGACAGAACATCACGATGAACATACCAGATCTTAGAGAAATGCTGTCAAAGCTTTTCGAAACAGACATTTCAAGGGACTCTCAGCAGGCTCTGAGAACCATCGTTCAGGTTCTGGAAGAGGTTTCTCAGACAAGAGGAAACATCGGTGCCTGGATGAACAGACTGGAAGCTTCCGCCAGAAACGTGCTGAATGCATACTTGGAACTGTTCAGATCAGAGGGCACATTCGAACCAGCGGTCGAAGAGACCATGATGGAACAGATCAAAGACGAACTGCTGAGACAGGTGACGATAACAGGCCTTCTCCACAGAATGGAAAACAGCAGAAACGTACTGAACCTTCTGATGTGAGTATGTTCTATTTCCCTGAACGTGAGAGAAAAAGGTTTTACCTGAACCGCCCCGCCCTTCTCATAATAGACCTTCAGAATTATTTCACCTCCCCCGACTCCCCAGCGTACCTTTGGGGAGTGGAGTTTGCGGTCGAAAACATCAGAAAGTTGAAGGAAGGATTCGAAAAAAACAACTATCCCATCTTTGCAACCGTACACGTGGGAGCCTCTCCCATGATGAAAAGATGGTGGGGAAACGAGGTGGGACGAAAGTGGGCCGTTCCTGTCTTCTCGGACGTGATGATTTTCGAAAAGAATACCTACGATGCTTTCTACTCTACGAATCTTGAAGAAGAACTCAGATCACTCGATGTTCGACAGGTTGTTATAACAGGCGTGATGACGCACCTTTGTTGTGAGACAACAGCCCGAAGTGCTTTCGTGAGGAACTTCGAAGTGATAATGGTGGAAGACGCCCTCTGGGACAAGAACGAGTGGTATCACTTCTCTTCACTCAAAAACCTCGCCCACGGTGTAGCGTACATTGCAAAAACGGAGGAGATACTGTGCGCGTTGGAATCGTTGGAGCAGGACCGGCCGGAGTAGCCGCTGCCGTTTTTTTGAGAAGATACGACGTTGAAGTCGTCGTCTTTGAAAAAAACAGAGTGGGAGGGCTTCTGAGAAACGCTTACCTCGTCGAAAATTTTCCGATATTCCCCCCAGCCCCTGGAGAAAAGATCTGCGAAATCTTAGAGAGCAGACTGAGGGAGTCCGGTGCAGTTTTTCTGAAAGAGGAAGTGATAAAGGTCTCGAATCGAAGGGTCATCACGAAAAAGGGATCTTTTCTGTTCGATTACGTTGTTGTGGCAAGCGGGACCGTTCCAAAAAGAATCCCAGATTTTGAAGTGTCCGATAAAGTGGCTTACGAGTTTTCAAAGCTTCCTGAATTCGAAAAACTCGCCGTATATGGTGCAGGAGACGCTGCCTTCGATGGTGCACTGAAGGCTCTGGAAGAGGGTAAGGAGGTTCATCTGTTCAACCGGGGATCCAGAATCAGGGCACTTCCTCTTCTAGTGAAAAGGACAAGGGATTTTAGAAGATTTTCATATCATGAGAATTGCCCTGTTTTTGGTGTAAAGACTGAAGGAGATCGGTTAAAATTGATCACAGAGAAAGGGGAATTCTTGTTCGATGCCCTTCTCATCTGCATAGGGCGTGTTCCAAACGTTTCCTTTGTGGAAAAGGATGATAAAACCTTCATCGTTGGGGACGCAAGAGGAGGTTTCAGGCAAGCGTCCATTGCCATGGGAAACGCTATAGAAACGGCGATGGAAATCTTGAAAAGAGAGGGAAGAATATGAACTTCAGAAGGTACGTTACGTCGTCTCCTTTTGATGTAAACACCTACGTTTTCGAGATGAACGGAACACTCTACGTGGTGGATCCAGGAGAGGGTATTTCACAGTTTGTAACAGATCCCGTCGTTGTTCTCGTCACCCACGGCCACTGTGATCACATATCGGGGATACCGGAACTTCAGGTGAAGGAACTCTTCATCTCACCTGAGGATGCCCACATGCTGACGAATCCTGAGGAAAATCTTTCACTGAGTTTCATGGATCATCCCGTGGTAGTGGAACTCGACTGGAAGGACATAGATTCCAGTTTCAAGACTTTAAAAGTACCAGGACACACGAAGGGATCTCGCTTCATCATATTCGATGGTGTGGTGTTCACAGGTGACACCGTCTTTTCGGATACGATAGGGCGGATAGACCTTGGTGGATCCGAAGAGGAGATGAGGTTTACCCTGAGCCGGATAGAAGAGTTCTTCAGGAACCTTCCACAGGAGTGGATCGTGTGTCCGGGTCACGGTGAAACGACCACCGTGAAGGATCTTTTGAGAAGAAATCCATTTTTGGGGAGGAACGTGAAGTGAGAATCATCAGAAGGATAGGAAAGGAAGAAGTTGCCTACGTTTACCTTGGAGAGACTTCAAAGGGAAACCTCGTGGAATTTGTGGAATCCATCCAGCCTCCTGTCCCACGCGAGAAAAAGTGGGTACTCATCGTTTCCACTCTGGCCGGGTGTCCTGTCGGATGTCTCATGTGCGATGCAGGTGGATTCTACAGAGGGAAACTCTCCTCAGAGGAGATTCTCGAACAGATAGACTTTCTTGTGGAAAGCAGATACCCGGACAGAAAGGTCCCGGTGGAGAAGTTCAAGATACAGTTTGCCAGAATGGGAGAACCTGCCCTGAACGATGCCGTACTCGATGTACTGGAGGATCTTCCAAAAAGATACAACGCTTTCGGTCTTTTGCCATCGATCTCCACAATAGCACCCCACGGCACAGACAGTTTCTTCGAAAAACTTTTGAAGATAAAAGAAAAACACTACAGGGGAAGGTTTCAGCTTCAGTTCTCCATTCACTCGACGAACGAAGAAGAAAGAGACCGCATCATGCCCGTGAAGAAATGGTCTCTCAGAGAAATATCAGAATACGGCAAGACGTTTGTGAAAGAAGGAGACAGAAAGATCACACTGAACTTTGCCGTAGCCCAAAACTATTCACTGGATC
Source organism: Thermotoga sp. SG1 (assembly GCF_002865985.1). Lineage (NCBI taxonomy): Bacteria > Thermotogati > Thermotogota > Thermotogae > Thermotogales > Thermotogaceae > Thermotoga > Thermotoga sp. SG1. The sequence goes on along the minus strand of NZ_LNDD01000001.1, from coordinate 317,645 downwards.
CCGATGTTATCGTTGACCTTTTCGATCCCGAAAAGTTCCTCGTGAAGATCACTCCGGTAAACCCCACCTACCGTTCAAGGGAAAACAACCTCAGGTCTGACGTCGACATCGAAAAGGGTGCACTCATAAAACACCAGGAATTTGTGAGCAGACTCAGAAATGCGGGGTTTGAAGTGATATTGAGCATCGGTGAACTGGAGGAAAACAAAATAGGTAGCAACTGCGGCCAGTACGTTCAAAGACATCTGATGAACCGGAAGAAGTTAGAAGAAGGGTATCAGTACGTTTAAAAAACCCCGCGGCCGCGGGGTCATTCTTCTCCAATGAGTTCTTTCACTCTGGCAACCACTCTCTGTGGTATCTCTTCCTTTTTGCTTTCTTCCATGATCCTTACAAGGGCGCTTCCAACGATCACTCCGTCGGCTATCTCCCACACTTTTCTCACCTGCTCGTGTTTTGATATTCCAAATCCCACAAAAAGCGGAAGTGCTATTTTCTTCTTCACCTTCTTTATGTGTTCCGCAAAGGGAAGGTCTTCCCTTTCTCCTGTGACACCGTATCTGGAGATGTAGTAAACGAAGGGTGCGCGAATCGTGTTTATCGCTTCGAGGTCTTCATCTCTGGTGTTCGGTGCCACGAAAGGAACGATGGGAAAGGATATCTCGACGTTTCTCACTTCTCTTAAAGGAAGATCCGGAATGATGAGTCCTCTCACACCGAGCTTTTTCAACTCGTCGAGGAGCTCTTCTTTTCCCTCAGGATAGTTCACTATCGGGTTGAGGTAACTCATCAGATAGAGTTCGTAATCGACGGAGATCTCTCGGAGCATCTCCAGAATCTTCTTCATGGTAACACCGTTTTTGAGGGCCACACTGTGGGCCAGTTGAATGACCGGCCCATCGGCAACCGGATCGGAGAAGGGAACACCCACCTCCACCCCTGTTATTTTGAGATCGTTGAGAGCGAGCAGAACTTTTCTGGTGGTTTCAAGATCGGGAAATCCGGCTGGAATGTATGCGATGAATCCCTTCATCCTATCCTCTCCCTGATGTACGGATGGTTGAGAACGGACTCCAGATCCTTGTCACCGCGCCCGGAAAGGTTCACGATGACGGTTTTGCCCCCGATGTCTATCTTTCTCAGATAGGCAAGGGCATGGGAACTCTCGAGAGCGGGAATGATCCCTTCGAGTCTGGAAAGTTCAAGGAAGGCATCCAGCGCTTCTTCATCGGTCACAGCATCGTAGAAGACTTTTCCGGTCTCCTTCCAGTAGGCATGTTCAGGACCGACCCCGGAATAATCCAGACCAGCCGATACAGAGTGTGTTATCTGAACCTGACCCCATTCATCTTGAAGAACAAGTGTCTTGCTTCCGTGAAGGTACCCCAACCTTCCCTTCAGAAGGGAAGCGGCGTGTTTTCCCGTGCTGAGACCCTCACCACCTGCCTCCACTCCTATCAGTTTCACCCCACTGTCTATGAACGGATAGAATATCCCAGCAGCGTTGCTTCCTCCTCCAACGCAAGCAACGATGTAATCCGGAAGTTTCCCTTCTTTTTCGAGGATCTGCCTTTTCGTCTCTTCACCTATCACCTTTTGAAAATTTCTCACTATGATCGGGTAGGGATGTGGTCCCACCACGGATCCGATGACGTAGTACGTGGTCTGAAGGTTCGTTATCCAGTCCCTGAGGGCTTCGTTTATGGCATCCTTCAAGGTCCTGCTGCCGCTTTTTACAGGAACCACCTTCGCACCGAGGAGTTTCATTCTTTCAACGTTAGGTTTTTGTCTGATCGTGTCTTCCTCCCCCATGTAGATGACACACTCCATGCCAAAGAGTGCGGCAGCGGTGGCCGTTGCCACACCGTGCTGGCCCGCTCCAGTTTCCGCTATTATCCTCGTTTTCCCCATCTTTTTTGCAAGAAGTACCTGACCGAGTGCGTTGTTTATCTTATGGGCACCGGTGTGGAGAAGATCCTCCCGTTTCAGGTAGATCTTCGCACCGTATTTCTCGCTCAACCTCTCTGCAAAATAAAGTGGGGTGGGGCGGCCCGCGTAGTCCATCAAAAGACGGTTGAACTCCTCCCAGAAGGACTCATCCTTTGTGATGCTTTCGTACGCTTCCTCGAGCTCTTCGAGAGCTGGCATGAGTATCTCCGGAACGTACTGACCACCGTAAGGACCGAAGTAACCTTTCATCTCTCACAGCCCCTTTGCCTTTTTTATGAATTCTCTGACCAGATTGTGATCCTTCTTCCCCGGAGAAATTTCCACGCCGGAAGATACATCGACAGCGAACGGTTTCACCATCTCGATTGCCCTCTCCACGTTCCTGGGGTTCAATCCCCCGGAAAGTACGAGATAGCGAAATTGGTCTCTGTACGGCAAAACAACTGACCAGTTGAAAACCTTCCCGCTACCCCCGTAGCCTGAAACTTTGGTGTCAAGAAGAACGGGAAATTTCCTGTACTCAAGCGCTCGCTTGACATCCTGCTCTTCCGAGATTCCCACGGCCTTTATCACCATGATCTTTTCGTTGAGCTTTTCGCAGAACTCAACACTTTCATCACCATGGAGCTGAACAGCGTTCAACCCTGCATGAAAAGCAATGTCCAGAACACTTTCAAATGATTCGTTCACAAAGACCCCAACTCGGAACACGAAGGGAGGCAGATTGAGAGAAATTTCACGAGCCTTTTCGGGAGAAACATAACGCTTGCTCTTTGGATAGAACACGAATCCTACCGCATCGGCACCACTTTCCACAGAAAACAGGGCATCCTCAAGATTCGTAATTCCGCAGATCTTCACTCTGACCATGCTCTCATCTCTTCGAGGAATCTTCTCGGATTCTTCGCCTTCATGATGGATGTTCCGACGAGAACGGCGTTCACCTTACCTTTCAAGTCTTTCAGCTCCACAGGATCTTTTATGCCACTTTCTGCAACTACCACCACGTCATCCGGTATGAGTGGCAAAAGATCCCAGAGTACGTCTTTCTTTATCTCGAAGGTATCTAGATCCCTCGTGTTGATCCCCACGATCTTTGGCCTGATCACAGAGAAGACCTTCTCAAGATCTTCTCTGGAGTGGACTTCCACAAGACTGTCCATTCCCAGTTCTTCTGCTGTCTCGTAGATGTTCTTTATCTGATCTTCCGTCAGTATGCGAGCGATGATGAGAACGGCATCCGCCCCAGTGCTGGAAGCCAGTTTCACCTGTACAGGATCAAGGTAAAAATCCTTTGCCAGTATCGGTTTTTCTGAAAGTTTCCTGGCAACTCTCACAAACTCGACGTCCCCTTTGAAGAAGTGTTTCTCCGTGAGAATACTTATCGCGTCGGCCAGTTCGTCGTATATCTTTATGTACTCTTCCAGAGAAGCATCGGCATTTATATCTCCCGCAGAGGGGGATGCCTTCTTGAACTCTGCTATGATCTTCACCCTTTCTCTTCCAGAAAGGGCCTTCACGAAGCTGTGGTTTTTCCTCTGCGGAGAGATCTTTTCCTCCATGTTCAAAATATCCTCTTTCTTTTTTTCAACTATTTCCCAGAGTTTTCTGATAGTCCATTACCTCCTCCAGCTTTCTGTAAGCCTGCCCTGAGGTGATCAAATCCAGAGCTTTTTCCACACCGTCTCTGATCGTATCACTCTCCCCAACAAGCCAGAACAGCACCCCCGCGTTCAGCGCAACGGTTTCCACCTGCGTTCTGCTGGCCTCTCCCTTCAGAACACTCTCCATCAAGCGATAAGCTTCCTTGGGGTCAGAAGGACCTTTCAGTTCTTCTGGATCTCCTTTTTTCAAATCAAGTTCCTCTGGATCTACGATCAAAGGTATGATCTCCTCCCGTGTAACCAAAAGAGCCTCGTTTTCACCACACGTGGTGAGTTCATCGGTGAAGCCTCCAGAAACGATCGCAGAACGCTCTGTACCAAGTCTTTGTAGGGCCTGCGCCAGTTTGTGCGCGAAAGAAAAGTCAAAAACACCAACTATCTGGTGTTTCACACGAGCGGGATTCGTGATGGGGCCAAGGAGATTGAAAGCCGTTCTGATTTTGAGCTGTCTTCTTGCCGGCATCACATGCTTCATGGCTGGATGAAGAAGAGGAGCAAAGAGGAAAGAAAAACCTATCTCCCTGAGTTCTTTTTCCATCTCATCTGGTGTCTTTTCGAGTCTATATCCTCCCGCTTCCAGTACGTCGGCACTTCCCACCTTGCTGGAAACCGATCTGTTACCGTGCTTTGCAACGGGTATTCCGGCAGAAGCCACCACGAACGCTGTCGCAGTCGATATGTTGAAGGTTCCAAATCCATCCCCACCGGTTCCACAGGTATCAACGGTGAGAGGAGAGGGCGCCTTAACATGAACGGCCTTTTCTTGCATGACCACTGCCATGCCACCGAGTTCATCCCCGGTTTCTCCTTTCATCCTCAAAGCTACGAGGAACCCCGCTATCTGTGCGTCCGTTGCCTTTCCCGACATGATATGCTCCATCACAAGGCGACTCTCTTCGAAAGAAAGATCCTGAAACTCCACAAGTTTTCTGATGGCCGAGACGATGTCCAGAGCGCTCGTTCCCACTTGCTCCTTCTTCTCACCCAGGTTCAAAAAGTTCTTTATGATCTTCTTCCCTTCTTCCGTCAGAACAGATTCCGGGTGAAACTGGACTCCAAACGTTGGATGCTCTCTGTGTCTCAGTCCCATGATCTCTCCGTCGTCGCTTCTGGCCGTAACTTCAAGATCATCAGGAAGAGAGTTCTCCTCTACGACGAGTGAATGATACCGCGTGGCAACTATGGGATTCTTAAGACCCTGGAAGATATCTCTGCCGTTGTGCAGAATCCTGGATGTCTTTCCATGAAGAATTCTTCTGGCATGGATGATCTTTCCACCGAAAGCGTATCCTATCACCTGATGCCCAAGGCATACACCGAGTATGGGAACTTTCCCGCTGAAGTGCTTCACAACTTCAACAGAAATACCTGCATCTTCCGGTCTTCCGGGACCGGGAGAGATGACGATATGACTTGGGTTCTTTTTCTCTATCTCATCGATCGTTATCTCATCGTTTCTGAAGACCTCTATCCTGCATTCGGGCTCCACTTCTCCTATATACTGCACGATGTTGTAGACGAAAGAGTCGTAATTATCGATGACTATCACCCTTTTCAAGGCAATCCCCCCTGGATCCTCTGGGCGATCTCCAGACTCCTGAAAAGTGCCCTCAGTTTGTTCAGGGTTTCCTGGTACTCACGCTCTGGGACGGAGTCGTAAACGATCCCAGCACCTGCCTGAAGCCACCCTTGTTTTCCTTTGAAGAAAAAGGACCGAATGGTGATAGCGGAATCCATGTTCATCTTTCCGTTTTCGTCTGGGAAGGAAAAGTACCCAACCGCGCCTGCGTACGGCCCCCTTGGAGTCGGTTCTAGCTCTTCTATGATTTCCATGGCTCGCACCTTTGGAGCACCGGAAACGGTGCCAGCGGGAAAGGTGGCTTCAAAAACATCGACAGCGTCTTTGTCCTCTTTCACTTCTCCACTCACCTGCGAAACTATGTGCATAACGTGAGAGTACCTTTCTATTATCATCTTTTTCTCAACACGAACTGTTCCTTCCTTGCAAACTTTGCCAAGGTCGTTTCTTCCAAGATCGACGAGCATCACGTGTTCTGCTATTTCCTTTTCGTCGTTCAGGAGTTCTTCTTCCAGCCTCATGTCCTCTTCGACGGTTCTTCCACGTGGCCTGGTTCCTGCAATTGGTTTCACTGTGGCTTTATTTCCTTCCACCTTCGCCATGGTCTCTGGAGATGACCCCAGAACAACGATGTCTCCAAACTTTAGGTAGAACATGTAAGGAGAAGGATTTATCATTCTCAGGGCTCTGTATATGTAGAACGAATCCAGAGTCGTCTTGAAGGTGAAGCACTGGGAAAGAACCACCTGGAATATATCACCCTCTACAATGTATCTCTTGGCCTTCTCGACGGCTCTGTAGAACCGTTCTCTCTCGAAATTCGACTCCGGTTCCGTCACAAAGATGTTCTTTTCCGGACGACTTTCAAGGGGTTTCAGAATCTTGGCTGCAAGATCCTCTGGGTTTTCACTGATTATGAAGACGTTGTTTTTCAAATGGTCGAAGATTATGAGATGTTCAGGTATTACAAAGTAGAAAGTGGGAAAGATCGACTCCTTGACTTTAATTTTCTCTATGTGAGAGATGTAATCGTAGCTGACAAAACCAACTGCTCCTCCTCTGAAAGAAGGAAGTTCGTCGTGTTTGATCTCGTATCTGTAAATTTCAAGCCAGTCTTTGATCGATTTCAGGGGAGAGGAAGCGTATTCAAATTGCTGACCTGAAGACCTCAAAATTCCCTTTTCGAACACCAGTTCATCTCTTCTTCCAATGCCTATGAAGGAGTGCCTGCCGAAGGCAGAACCGAGTTCCGCACTCTCCAGAAGAAAGGCAAAATCCTCGTTTGCAGATACTTTCATGAAAGTCGAAACGGGTGTTTCAAGATCCGACACAAGTTTGAGCACGTGCATGCTACTCACCCTCTGTGTTTTTCAGTTATTATATCACGAAGCGATTTTTCCCGGAACGTTTGGCTTCATAAAGCTTTTTGTCAGCTTCTTCCACCAATTCAGCAGGAGACGAGTTCTCATCAGAAAAGGCCACTCCACCACTCAGTGTAACTTTTCTTTCTACTTTGAAAATCCTCCTCCAGTCGAAGTTTCGGACACTTTCCATGATCCTGTTCATTGTATCTTCAACCAGATCACGATCACCAGTTTCAAATACAATCATGAACTCTTCTCCACCGTATCTTCCAACTTTGCCATTTGAAACAATTTCTCTCATTGCCTTACTGATAACCTTCAGTACCTCATCACCGACGGGATGGCCAAAGGTGTCGTTTATTCTTTTGAAATCATCGATATCCAGCATGGCAACAGCCACTCTTTCTCTTCTTCTGAGTGTCTCTTCGAGAAATTTCATGATCGCTCTCTTGTTCAGCAATTGGGTGAGAGAGTCAGTCTCCGAAGCGACCATGTAGTCTCTAAAGTCGTTCAGATTTCTGAACAAGACGCTCAGGCTGGAAGCCGAATTTTTCAGGGCAATGTTTAAAAGATACTGATTTTCCACGTCTTCAAAGAGAAGAACACCAAGTTCTGTATTCTCATCTTTCACGACAAAATGAAAGCTGTGCTCAGAGGGTTTCCCTTCCTCACTGAACACCCCATGAAACGACCAGAAGGAAGGGGAAGTTGGCCTTTCCATCCTGGAAAGGAGATAATCCCTCAAGAGTTCCTTTTTCACAGGCTTCCCAAGAGAATAAACTCTTCCTTCACTCGTTGAAAGAAGAAGAACTCTGAACGCACCGAATCCAGAAAAGTATCTGAATAGAATTCCCAGTAAGGAGACGACGTACCTTTCGTCCCTGGTGAATCTCAGATACGATAAAATCTCTTTTTCCAGCATTTCTCTCTTCAACCTGTTCTCAACTATCTGAAAAACGTTTCCAAACTCTTCCAGTTCGCAGCTTTTGTTCGATCTGAAGGGTTTCTCCAGGAAAGCTCTCAAACTATCTTCGATCTCCTCCTTTTTTCCCTTGTCGATGAAGACGTTGGCACCACTTCTTTCAGCCCAGAACTGGTTCACCGTATCGGAAGAACCCGTAAGAATTGCTATTCCGGAATTTTTGAACATCTCGAATTCTCTCAGAACAACGGAGAGATAGATTCCAGAAAAGTCAGGCATGTTGTAGTCGATAATGAAATAATCTGGCCTGTTTCTCAATGCTTTTTGAAGCCCCTCCGTTCCGTTCTCCGCCAGCACAACCTTCGCATCCTTTTCAATCTTTCTCACAATGTCGGAAACCACAAGTCTCCAGAATTTACTGTCATCGACTATGAGAACCGTTTTCATCAAATCCCTCCATTGAGCACTCTTATACAATATGATACAACATCGTTTTTTGCAGTGGGATTCTTTTGATGTTCACAAAATTTTAATCTATAGGACAAAACAACGGTGTTAGAATATCAAACTGGGAGGTGATCATTCATGACCGTGAAGGGATGGATCACCTTCATCTTTTCCATCTGGTTGATCGTCTCAGCCCTGATACCTGGAATTTCGGGATCCAAGGGAGCAAACCTAGCGAACTTCCTGATAGTGGGTATCATCTTTCTGATCACAGGGCTGACCAGCCTGAAGGACTCCAGAGTACCGGCGTGGGTCGTTTTGTTAACAGGAATCTGGCTCATCATCTCCGCTTTCATACCCGGTATAACCGGATCTAGAGGAGCTGCTATCGCAAACGGCATCATCTTCGGCGTTCTGGATCTAGTTCTTTCGTTCTATCTCAGGAAGAGAAAGGAACAGACCAGTTGAACTGAAGTGAACTAGATGGTATCATTTAATTGGTTCGGGGCGTAGCGCAGGTGGCTAGCGCGCCTGCCTTGGGAGCAGGAGGTCGCTGGTTCAAGTCCAGTCGCCCCGACCATTTTTTTATCGAAAAAAGCAATCAGAGGAGGTGAAAAACATGCCAATGTACAGATACGTGTGTGAAGAATGTGGGTACGAAACAACGGTCATGCACGGAATAAACGAGTCCCCAGAAGTTACCTGTGAAGAGTGTGGTGCCAGGATGAAAAGAACGATAGGAAGAGTGGGGATCATATTCAAGGGAAGTGGTTTTTACATCACGGACTCGAGGAGAAGTGAAAGGAAAAAAGAGACGGCGACCTCCTCCGAAAAGAAGGATTAAACACTCAAATTTGGATCTGCGTTCAGATACAAGGGGGAGAAGATCCCCCTTTTCGCTTTTTCGTAGCCTGCCCTGGCAACCATCAGGGCGTTGTCCGTGCAGAGAGAAAGAGGAGGAAAGAAGACCTCGTACCCCCATCTTTTCGCCCGATCGTTCACCTTCTCCCTCAATCTGGAATTTGCGGCCACTCCTCCAACGAAGGCGATCTTCCTTATTCCAAGGTTCCTTGCGAGTCTGAACGTTTTCTCAACCAGGATATCAACGACCGCTTCCTGAAAGGACGCTGCCACATCTTCCACCCTGTAATCTTTTTCTTTCTTCAGAAAATAGAGAACGGCCGTCTTCAAACCCGCAAAACTGAAATTGTAATTCGGTTCATCCATCATGGGACGTGGAAAGTTGTACTTTTCTGGATCGCCCTTCTTCGCCACTTCATCGATGACGGGTCCACCAGGATAACCCAAACCAAGAAGCCTGGCTACTTTGTCAAAGGCCTCTCCAGCCGAGTCGTCCAGAGTCCTTCCGAGTATCTCCATACTGTAGTCCTCGTTCACCCTCATGAGCTGGGTATGGCCGCCGGAGACCATGAGAACCACGAAAGGAGGGGTCAAAGAGGGATTCGCCAGAAACACAGCGTGAACGTGTGCTTCGATGTGGTTTACTCCAACGAAGGGCCTCTTCAGAGAAATGGAAAGTCCCTTCGCCGTAGAAAGTCCCACAAGAAGAGCCCCCACAAGTCCGGGACCGTAAGTAGCCGCCACAACGTCTACAGTTTGTGGATCAATCTTTTTGAAGGTTTCTTTCAAGAGGAATGGTAGGTTTTTGAGGTGGTGCCTGGCGGCCACCTCAGGCACCACCCCACCGAACTTCCGATGAACTTCCACCTGCGAGACGGTGAAGTTCACGATCACATCCTTCCCGTCGTCGAGGACGGCTACCGCCGTTTCATCACAGGAGGTTTCTATGCCGAGAACTCTCATGCAGACTCCCTCATAACGACGATGGGTTTTTCTTTGCCGAGAGCGACCTCTTCGGTTACAACCACCTTCTCCACGTTCTTCAAACTCGGTAGCTCAAACATCATGTCTATCATGAGCTCTTCAAAAACATTTCTCAAAGCTCGTGCTCCGGTTCCTCTCTTCAAAGCCTCTCTTGCAATGACCCTGAGTGCTTCATCGGTCACTTCAAGTTTCACTCCGTCAATCTCGAACAGTTTCTGATACTGTTTCACAACGGCGTTCTTTGGTTCTTTCAATATCCTGATGAGATCCTCCTCTGTCAGATCATCGAGAGTGGCGATCACGGGTAACCTTCCAACGAACTCAGGGATGAGACCGTACTGGACCAGATCGTCTGGTGTCACGTGTCTCAATATCTCTCCTATTCTCATTTCCTTTTTGCTCTTTATCTCTGCTCCGAATCCCATCGTTGTACTCTGAAGGCGTCTTTTTATGATCTCCTCGAGTCCATCGAAGGCTCCACCAACGATGAAGAGGATGTTTCTTGTATCCACCTTTATGAACTCCTGATATGGATGTTTCCTACCACCCTGTGGAGGAACGTTGGCGATCGTTCCCTCGAGTATCTTGAGGAGGGCCTGCTGAACACCCTCACCGGAGACGTCCCTCGTTATAGAGGGATTGGGGGATTTTTTGGCTATCTTGTCGATCTCGTCTATGTAGATGATTCCATATTGGGCTCTCTCCACATCGAAGTTCGCTGCCTCCAGAAGTCTGAGAACAACGTTCTCCACGTCCTCACCCACGTATCCTGCTTCTGTCAACGGCGTGGCATCTGCTATGGCAAAAGGAACGTTCAGTATCTTTGCAAGTATTCTTGCAAGATAAGTCTTTCCTGTGCCGGTTGGACCTATGAGCAGGACGTTGGATTTCTCTATTTCCACATCGTTTGAACTGAGATTGGAAAAAACACGCTTGTAGTGGTTGTAAACTGCAACAGAAAGGATCCTTTTTGCTCTCTCCTGACCTATGATGTATTTGTCGAGTTCTGCCTTTATTTCGGCCGGAGTTGGTATTTCTTTTATTTCGTCCTTTATTCTCACCTTCCTGTCGCTTTTCAGAAGATCATGAAACAAGTCGACACATTCATTACAGATGTAAACGTTGTTCGGACCAGCAATCAGTCTTTCCACCTGACTCATATCTCGCCCACAGAAACTGCAGAACTTACCCTGCATCCTCTCATCCTCCTCAGATTTCTATTCTGTCCGCGTCTATCCACAGACCTTCCAGATCGTAGAAATCCCTTCCCTTTTCGGTGAATATGTGTATTACCACGCTTCCAGCATCTATGATCAACCACTCGTATTGCTCACCTCTGTCGTAGTAAATCAGAGGAAGTGACATCTCCTTTATCAGGTCGACCAACTCATCTCTCAGGGCCTTCATATGAGTGTAGGAGTTTGCAGTGACTATCACGAAGTATTCTGTTGGAACGGGTGTTTTCCTCATGTCAAGAACCACAGGATTTTCTCCACCCTTTTCAGAAATCTTTTCGATGAGTTTTCGAAGAATTTCAATCACCGATTCTCACCTCCAGAAATCACTCAACGGTCACACTCTTCGCTAGGTTTCTCGGCTTGTCAGGATCGAGTCCTTTCATGTCGGCTATGTGATAAGCAAACAACTGTATCACAGGTGCCATCATCAGTGGGTAGAGGCTTTCGTGCGTTGGAGGAACGTGTATGATATCACTCGTGATCTCTTCGAGGCTTTTGTTCCCCTCTGTTCCCAGAACTATCACCTTTGCATTCCTGGATTTTGACTCTATAACATTGCTTTTGGTTTTGAAGAACAGGGAGTCATCCGGCATCACAGCAAAAACAGGAAACTCTGGATCAAGGAGCGCTATGGGACCGTGTTTGAGCTCACCAGCCTGGTATGCAGTGGCGTGAATGTACGTGATCTCTTTGAGTTTCAAAGCTCCTTCGAGCGCCGTTGGATAGCCGTACCCTCTTCCAATGTACATGAAATGCTTGAAATCTTTGTACTTTTCGGAAAGTTCCCTTATCTGCGGATCCTTCCTGAGAACATTTTCGAGAAGTTCTGGCATTCGAACGAGCCTGTCCAGAATCTCATCCGTCTCTTTATTCCAGTATCCGTTTATCTCCATTATTTTCAAACCGAGAAGGTACAGTACCGCAAGCTCGGCCACGTAGGTTTTCGTGGCGGCAACTCCTATCTCTGGCCCCGCGTTCATGAAGAGTGTCACATCGGATTCTCTGTCGAGTGTGGATCCCACCACGTTCACTATGGAGACTATCTTTGCACCGTGCTTTTTTGCGAGTCGAACAGACTCAAGAGTATCCGCAGTCTCACCAGACTGGGAAATCGCCAGTAAAACGTCTCCTTCTTTCACGTGTGGCCTCTTGTATCTGAACTCAGATGAAACCTCCACATCGACGTCTATATCTGTATTATTTTCCACAAAATACTTGAAAACGAGTCCTGCGTAATAACTTGTTCCACACGATACAACACGGATTCTGTCTATGTTTTTGAAGAATTCCTCGTAGTGCTCGAGTTCCTCAAAGAACGGTCGATCGTTCTTTATCCTGCCAACAAGGGCGTTCACAAGAGCCTGTGGATCTTCCATGATCTCCTTGTACATGAAGTGTTTGTAACCGCCTTTTTCTGCGGATTTTTCATCCCAATCAACATGGTAGACTCGCCTGTTCTGTTTCACCCCGTCCATGTTGTAGATTTCAAACCCGTCTTTTCTCAGGACCATAACGTCACCATCTTCCAGAAAGACCACATCCTTCGTGAACCTCAAAAGAGGTGTCACGTCCGAAGCGAGGATACCAACTCCTTCGCCTGCTCCAACAACAAGAGGACTGCCTTTTCGTGCGGCAACGATTGTATCCGGAATACTCCTGTGAACGACCGCTATGGCGTAGGCTCCCTTCAACTTTCTGACCGCTTTCAAAACAGCCTCCAGTAGATCCCCCTCGAACTCCTCTTCTATGAGATGAGCGATCACTTCCGTATCAGTTTCAGAAGAGAAAGCGTGACCTTTCTGTTCCAGAAACTCCTTCAACTCCCTGTAGTTCTCTATTATTCCGTTATGAACAACGGCGATTTCTTTTCTACAGTCCATGTGAGGATGGGCATTCACATCGTTGGGTTCTCCATGCGTTGCCCACCTGGTGTGAGCGATTCCAACAAGAAAACTATCCTTCAGTTTCTGCTTCAGGCCGTTTTTCAAAACGTCTATTTTTCCCCTTCTTTTGTATACATCGAAATGATCTTTCTGCAGGTAAGCAATCCCTGCCGAATCATAACCTCTATATTCGAGTTTCTGAAGGGAGGAGATAAGATCTTCAAGTTTCAAGTTCTCACCGACCATCCCCACTATTCCGCACATGTGGTATCCCCCTTTCAATTTCACGAACGAGGTTCATCATGATTCCTCTTTCAGCCACCCTGATGGCATGTCTTATAGCCTTCGCATCCGAAGAGCCATGAGCCTTCACAACGATACCCCTTATACCGAGTATGAAGGTTCCCCCGTAAGTTCTTGGATCGAGTCTCTCTCTCATTCGATCAAAGCTCTTTTTCATGAGAAATGCTCCAATCAAAGAAAAAAGCCCACCTTCCTTTATAGATTCTTTCATCACTGAGGTGATCAGCTTTGCCGTTCCTTCCATGGTCTTCAGAGCAACGTTTCCGGAGAACCCATCTGTCACCACCACATGAACCGTTCCGAGGTTTATATCGTGTCCTTCCACGTTTCCGTAAAAGTTATCTCCAAGATGTTCTTTCAGAAGGGAGAAGGCCTTCTTCAGATCTTCGTGCCCTTTGTTTTCCTCCGAGCCGATGTTCAAAAGCCCCACTCGTGGTGACTCCACACCCAGCACTCTTGCGTAAGCGATTCCCATGAACGAAAAGTCCAGAAGGTGTTCTGGTCTGACCTTCGCGTTCGCTCCTGCATCGATCAAGACTGTGAAGCCTTTGAGAGAAGGAACTGCCACGCCAAGGGCTGGTCTTTCCACTCCTTTTATCTTCCCCACGATGGAAGTGGCACCGAGAAAAAGGGGCCCAGTTGCTCCGGCACTCACGAATGCATCCACCTTGCCTTCGGCAACCAGTTTCAAACCGACGTGCATGGACGAGTTCTTTTTCCTCAAAACCTCAAGTGGTGGATCATCCATGTTCACGGTCTCTGTTGTTTCGACAAACGGAAGGCCTGTTTTTTCAACTATCTCTCTGGGTCCTACAAGGACAATTTCACTTTCTATTTCTTTTAAAGCCAAAAGAGCGCCCTTCAAAATTTCATCGGGCGCTCTGTCACCACCCATTGCATCGACTGCTATCTTCACCGCATCACTCCGCTATCTCGAGAACCTGTTTTCCTTTGTAGTAACCACAGTGTAGACAGACTCTGTGTGGCATCTTGTACTCACCGCAGTTCGGACACTTTTCTAGTGGAACACTGATTGCTCTGTAGATCTTTGCTCTTTTGTGATGCGTTCTTGATCGGGATCTTTTTTGTTTCGGAACTGCCATGCTTTTATACCTCCCTGTTCTCAAGGTTGTCCTTCAGTTTAGCAAGGATCTCGAACCGACTGTCAACCACAGGAATTTTATCACACTTGTGATCTGGTTCTTCGTTCAAATTGGTTCCGCAATACGGGCACAATCCTTTACAATCAGGTTTGCACAGAACCTTTTCGGGTACACTCACCACTATCGCTTCAACGATTCTTTCTGAAAGGTCGAATTCCGTTTCATGATAGTATATGATATTCTTCAAAGATTCAAGTTTCTCTTCTTTTACATTTTTTCGCATACTCTCTGGAAGATAGAGTGCCTCTATTACACCTTTTATCTCCACGCGCGTTGATTCCAGACATCTGACACACGGATGCTCTATCGCTGTGTGAACGTATCCACCAACGGTGAATCCATCTTTGGTCTTTGCAACAACCATCTTCACCTTAACCGGCTCCAGGAACCTGCAAAAAGCCACATCCAGTTCTATTCCTTCACTCTTGTACTCACCTTCCAGAAAAAATCGTTTCTTCTTTTCGATTTCTGCAAGTTCAACTTTCCAGTCCATTCTTCTCACCTCATGACTATTATACTCTTAGTAGTAGTAGTAGTAATATAACAGACCATAAAGTGGTAGGTTTCTCGAGTTGAAAATTTCTATCCGTTTTTTGGTGTGAGAAAGAATAAAGTCTGCAACTTACCACCCGGGTGGTAGGTTAGTGGTAGGTTAGTGGTAAGTTATTCTATAAGTCGCTTCTGAAGAGGGTTTCAGGTGGTAGGTTTTCTGAAAATCTTTTCTGAAGAGGATTTCAAAAAACGAAGGTTTTGCAGTAAAATTGTTTGTGAGAACTAAAGTACTCTTTTGATGAAGCATACAGAAACCTACCACCTTTAAATTGGCTTTGGAAGATGATTTCAGAGAGAAGTGGTAGGTTGTTTGTGAAAAAAAGAAGCAAAGAACGATTCTTCAGTAGTTTTTCTACTTCATGTTGTGCGTTTTCTGCTCATGGATACTATAAGTAGTGTTCAGAAACCTACCACCAAACCTACCATTTTAGTTTCAGATAAGATATTTTTGTATCTAAATCTCAAAAATTTGTACTTAAGGAGGTGTTTCACTGTGAGTTTGAGAGAAGATCTGTGGCTTTGGAAGAAAGAGAGGATTGCTGAGTATTTGGCTAACAATTTAAGAAAAAAGAAACATGAAGTCTGGGTGGTGAAAGACAGGGAAGAGGTCGTTGAGAAGGTAAAAGAAATCGTTCCGGAAGGCGCAACCGTGGCGGTTGGTGGTTCTCTCACACTGGCTGATACTGGTGTTCTCGATCTTCTGCGCAGCGGAAAATACAACTTCCTTGACAGGTATTCCGCCAAAACCAGAGAGGAAGTGGAGGAAATATACAGAAAGAGTTTCTGGGCCGATTACTACTTCACCAGCGCAAATGCTATAACGGAGGATGGAAAACTGGTCTTTCTCGACGGAAACGGGAACAGAGTGGCAGCGGTTGTCTACGGTCCCAGGAATGTAGTTGTGGTTGCAAGCGTGAACAAAGTGGTAAAAAATGTCGGAGAAGCAAGAGAGAGGTTGAGGTACATTTCTCCGATGAATTCAAAGCGTTTGAACTTGGAAACCCCATGTACCAAGACAGGATTCTGCGCTGACTGTTCTTCTCCCCAGAGAATATGCGATTATTTCCTGGTGGTGGAATCCGGTGTGAGGCAGCCTGGAAGGTTCAAGGTGATCTTGACACTTGAAGACCTTGGACTTTGAAAAAGCGGGGTTGTCCCCCGCTTTAAAAGTTCATGGGAATGATCTTCAGATAATCCTCAAGGGACCCATCGTCGAGGCAGCACTGGATGATCTCTCTTCCGACCGGGTTCAAATCCTCTGTGAGGAATTTTTTGAGTTCTCTCTTGAAGAAGTCTCTGAGTTGCTGTGCTCCTTTTTCGTAGGCTTCCTCTCCCAGTTCCGGTTGCAGATGTGGTTGTAGAAGTTCTTTGGGGATCGTTATTCCTTCGATCTTCATTTCCTTGAGAGAAAATCCAAGCAGAGCGCATTTTGACGGCACGAGCTGGTTCGGTTTGAATTTCACTCCTCCTCTTCTTGAGAGGTACTCCCTTGCGATCCATTCCGGCATGAATCCGACCTTGTAGACTCCTATGTGCTGGTTTGGAACGAGGATGTATCTGGTTCCGGGTGTGTCTATGATCTGTTCAAGAAGAATGTTGGCGAGCCTCACCATTTTCCCGGAAGAGAACGGCCAGAAAGATCCCACACCTTCGCTTGTCATTCCCTTCGTACTAACTATACTCGGGTTGGCGAACCCTCTTGGTGCCACCAGTCTCCAGAGCCATGCTATGGCAGGGGGTAGTACTTGCATAAGGCCGATGATCCCGTACGTTGGCTTTTCTTTCGTACACGGAGGTGTTCTCACACCGAAACTTCTCACATCCACTTCTACGGGATCGGAGATGGCGTTTTTCATGAATCTCTTTGGGATAATGACGCGCGGGTTCGGACAGGGTTTCCCCGGTTCATCTTCGATGTGTTCCCAGATCAGAGCGGTTGAATCTGGAACGGCATGAATGTTGAGAAAAATCAAAGGTTCAGGTGGATGTATCGTCAGCCTTTCCAGGTCTGGAGCACTTCCGTACTCTGTTATGTGGTCCACCCTTATGAACCATCCAGCTTCCGCATCTTTCGCTACAAGTTTTTTCCCCGTTTGGAGTTTCGGATGACACATGAACATGTCGTCGGCCACCGGCTGGAGTGCGCAGGTTTCTTTGAGTTCTATGTAGAACTTCTCTCCCGTTATCAGATTTTCCGCGAGTTTTATCCTGCCGTCAGGTTCTCTGTGGATTTCTTCGAGTATCTCGCTTTTTCCACCACCGCTTGCTCCCTCGTGCATGATGACGAGTTCGTTTTCGTATGGGGTGATCACCTTCACCGCAGAAGCGTGTGCGGTGACCCATTTTTCTTTTTCACCTATGTAGAGTAAAAATCCATAGACTCCTTTCTTTGCGCTTGGCCCCGGATAGAGATTGTAAGAGAATATCTCGTAATGGGAATTGTGCCTGTAATGGACCACCACCTGTTTTCCATCGAAATGGGTGTGTCTGAAGGGGGGTGCCAGGAACATGTACAGCCTCGGCTTGAAATTCTCCGGGATTTTGCTTGCTGGAACGAAGAACTGAAGATCTGCCAGTCCTCCTACAAAAAATCCAGCGTTCTTCGGGGCTATCAGAACGGCCGGATAGCCATAATCGTATCCTCCAGCCATAAAGGGCAGAAGGATCAAGTCCTGTTTTTTCAACCAGTCGAAGGTTTCCTGCCGAATGGGTTCGAAGTCCTTTCCGAATCTGTC